>JAAYHT010000107.1 GCA_012735285.1 Clostridiales bacterium
ATGCCCAGTAGATGCAATAGAAGGATAAATCTTTGTCTATACAGAATAACCGTTTCTAACGAAACGGTTATTTTTTTGTCCCGTATTATTACCCTACTATCTATTTCCCACTATTGCTTATATAATAAGCCAGGGTATTCAGGCTGTCGCTTAGATGGACGTTTTCCAATACTACATTTTCTTTTACCACAATATCTGTAGGTGCAAAGTTCCAAATGCCCTTAACTCCACAGTCGCATAATTTAGTTGCTACTTCCTGGGCACTGCTCTTGTTGGTGCAAATTATACCGATGTCTACAGGGTTCGCCTTAAGGTAATCTTCCATGTCTTCATAATCCATAATTTCAATTCCGTTTATGATGATACCTATTAATTTTGGATTTACATCAAACATGCTTACCACTTTAAAGCCTGCACGATAATATGAAGCATAATTAGCTATAGCCTGCCCTAGATTACCGCATCCTACAATTGCCATCTTGTATTCTTTATCCAGCCCTAAGATGGAGCCTATCTGATTATATAGGCTATCAACATTATAGCCATAGCCCTGCTGCCCGAAACCACCGAAATTATTTAAATCCTGGCGAATCTGAGACGCTGTGAATCCTGTTAATTTACTTAATTCATTTGAAGAAATACGCTCAATATCCTTGTCTTTAAGCTCCTTTAGTATCCTTCTGTATCTAGGTAGCCTCCTGATAACCGCGGTAGATATTTTACTCGTATCTTTCATGGTTATAATCACACTTCCTCAAAATTTTATTTAATATAGTATTTATGCGATTAATTATAGCATTTAGTTGCTGGCAATACAATTAAAAAAATGTTAAAATATTAGCTATCACACTGAGAGGAGATAATATGGTAATACTGTCAGCAACTAATATATCTAAATCTTATGGAACCAATAATATACTATCTGATGTATCGTTTATTGTCAATAAGGGAGATACTATCGGTATCGTAGGTGACAACGGTGCAGGTAAAACAACATTGCTCAATATTCTGTCCGGAGAGCTGCAATCTGATTCAGGAGATTTCTATATTTCACCGCAAATTAGCATAGGTTACTTGAAACAGAATGATAATTTTTTAACAGACAATAGCGTCTATAGTGAAATGCTATCTATTTTTTCCGAAGTGTTGGATATACAGGATACTCTTGAGGAGATGGCCAATGAAATATCACAAAGATCCTCAAGGGGTGAAGATGTAACGGAACTTCTTTTAAAATATGATAAGCTTGGCGAAGAGTTTAAAGACAAAGGAGGCTTCAGCTATCAGAGTGAAATCACCGGCATTCTTACCAGCATGGCTTTCCCGCAAGATTATTACGATAAGAAAATATCAACCCTGTCAGGAGGAGAAAGAACCAGGCTGGCACTAGCCTCCCTTCTCTTAAAAAAACCTGATTTACTGCTACTGGATGAACCTACAAACCATTTAGATATTGGAACCTTAAAATGGCTTGAACAATATTTAAAATCATATCCGGGGACTTTGATTATAATATCTCATGACCGCTATTTTCTCGATCAAACCGTTAACAGGATTTTCGAGATACAGAATCAAAGGCTAAGAGTATTTGAAGGGAATTACTCCAATTATGTTGAAGCAAAGCGCAGGATTGATGAAGAAGCCAGGCGCAAATATGATAAGCAGAGAAGAGAAATAGAAAGGCAGGAGGAGATTATAAGGCGTTTCAAGCAGCACGGCACTGAAAAGCTAGCTAAGCGAGCCCAGTCACGGGAAAAACGTCTTAAACAAATTGAGCGTTTAGAAAAGCCAATCCAAGCTAACCGCAGAATGAAATTAACCTTTAAAGAAAAGTATAAAAGCGGAAGCGATTGTATTTTAGCAGAAAATCTTTCAATTAGTTTTAATGGCAGAGTATTATTTAAAAACCTTAATCTGGATGTTAAGAGGGGAGAAAGAATCTGTATTGTAGGACCCAATGGTATCGGAAAAACAACCCTCTTAAAGCTCCTGATGCAGCAGCTTGAACCCGACACCGGTTATGTGAAACATGGTCATAATGTTTTAATCGGATATTATGATCAAGGACAGCAGATACTAAATAAAAACAAAACTGTACTGGAAGAACTGCATGATGCATATAGATTGTATAGTGAAACTGAACTTCGTAACCTGCTTGGAAGATTCTTATTCCAGGGTGACGATGTTTTCAAAAAAGTCGAGTCATTATCAGGTGGAGAAAGGGCAAGGCTTTCTTTATTAAAGATAATGCTTTCCGGTGCAAATCTGCTTTTAATGGACGAACCTACAAATCACCTTGACATAAGTTCCAAGGAAGTTTTTGAAGATGCCTTGCTAGATTTCCCCGGAACTGCTATTATAGTATCCCATGACCGATACTTATTAAACAAAATACCTACTCGCATTATTGAACTATCTATGGATGGGATTCATAACTATCTAGGAAGCTACGACTACTATATGGAAAAGAAGCAGTCCATAGAATCCACAAAGGGCTATCTGGATGATTTAGGCAAAATAACTTTGGGCGAATCCGGACATAACAAAGATGAACAAGCAAAACTACAAAGAATGTATGAGCGAAAAAAGAAGAAAGAATTGGAAGCTAAAAGAAGAAGGCAGGAACGAGAATTAAATGAAGTAGAGGAACAAATCACAAACCTTGAGACACGCATTAGTGAAATAGAAGAAGAAATGTGCAAAGAGGAAATACTTACGGATTATCAGGCCTTAACTTCATATTCAGAAGAGCTGGAAAGAACTAAAGAAAAGTTAGAAGAATACCTAAATCGCTGGACAAAATTACATGATATAATGATAAAAGTTTAAAAATGATATGAGATAATACATTTGTGTCAAAAAAGTATAAAAAAAGAAA
>JAAYHT010000108.1 GCA_012735285.1 Clostridiales bacterium
CAAAATGGAAACGAAAAAATGGGCTACTACCACCGTTTATTAATCAAATCAGAAAATTTCTTTATCAAATTAAAAAAGGTGTTGGAGTTTTTAATGTTCCAGCACCTTTTTTGTCTACAGTCTGAGTATGCAAAACATAGAAAATATGTTTTGCATACTAAAATTTTATTGAAAGGGATAATATGGAGAATATATTTTTTTCACTTTCTGTAGTATTGCCGCTCTTTTTAACAATGTTTCTTGGCTATTTTCTCAGGCGTGTAAATGTATTTAGTGACGATTTTATTGCGAACTGTAATAAGGCCTGTTTTCAGATTTTCCTTCCTAGTTTAATATTTTATAGTATTTATAGTAACGAAGGAGGATTTCGTAGCGAAATAAAAACTGTTACCTTCACAATAGTGGCTAGCAGTATTTTAATATTACTACTAGTTATTGTTGTTCCACTTATAGTTAAGGATAAGATAAAAATAGGTGCAGTCATTCAGGGCTTATTTAGAAGCAATGCAGTAATTTTTGGCATACCACTTGTCATGAACCTTTATGGAGAGGGCGGAATAGGCCCTATCTCAATAATTGTAGCTGTAATTGTACCTTACTTTAATTTTTTAACAGTAATAATACTATCGGTATTTGATGTTACAAAGAAAGTAGATACCCTATTGATTACTAAGGTATTAGTAGACTTAATTAAAAACCCACTAATTATTGCATCATTAATAGCCTTGTTTTTTGATTTAACAGGTATTATTCTACCTCAGTTTATAGTAAGCACAATAAAAAGTATATCAAATGTTGCAACACCACTATCTTTAATGGCACTTGGAGCAGCATTTAGGTTTCATAGATTATCCCATAATATTAAATATTTATTATATATCTGTACTTTTAAAATGATATTAATGCCAGCAGCAATGGTTATAATTGCAATATCCCTAGGGTTTAGAAACACGCAGTTAGCCGGACTTATGGTTTTATATGCCACGCCTATTGCTGTATCTAGCTACGTAATGACTAGGGAGGCGAGCGGAGATTATGAACTAGCTGGGCAATTAGTTGTTATGTCTACGTTTTATTCAATATTCACTATATTTTTATTTATATATGTTCTGAGATCGTTAGGTTATATATAACCTTTCCTTTCATTTATGAATTGATGAAGAATTATTTCATGTTATTCTATTGAATTAGCGTGGATGACAATGAAAGATTATTTAGAGGCTAATGGAGTTGAAGCCAAATTCCCCAGAGAAGTAATCAAAATGTCATTCCATTATGAAATAATTGAAGATGGGGAAATATGGATGGATATGTTAGAAAAAAGAAACTTACTAGCACATACTAATGATGAAATAAAAAAAATAAAGGAAGATTATTTTGACGCAATATCCAAGGTATATGGATTTTTGAGGGATAAGAAATGAGTTTTGGTATTTCGAAAAATTGTATGGACATGCTTTGCCTTATTATTTTGATCTTGTTCATTACGAATCTTTATCTCATGAAGAGTTAAAAAAGCATATAGAGACTTATGGAAAGGTTTTTTATAAAAAATAATTACTTCTTATCAAGATTGTTTTGAAATAAAATTCTGGTATTTTCCTTCTGATTTCACTTCTTATTTAAAATTCCTATTAATTACGTATTGAAATTAATATACTCTATATTTCTTAAATTTGGTTTTAATCAAATAATGTATCTGTAATGTTGATATTAAGCCATTTACACCGCATATATTTTTCTTTGATTAATTACTAAATGGAATAAATACACCTCCTCAATTTCAAATAATTATTTAATCTTTTTATAGCCGAATAGTATAATTGGCATACAACAAATGTGAATATTTTCAAATCCCAAGAAGTAGGAGGTGTTATTTATGTACTGTGGCTGGAGGGCACGGATCGGTCTGATAATGCCGTCAAGTGGTACATATCCAGAGCATGAATTCCATGAATATGCTCCAGAAGGTGTTACTATTATGACCCAACGGGTGCTTTTTGAGCGAGTAGACCCACAGGGCCTTTCGGAGATGGGAGCCCGTGTAGACGAGGCAGCTAAGATTCTTTCAAAGGCCAACCCAGATCTAATCATTTTCGGATGCACCAGTGGCAGTCTTATCAAAGGTATTGGCTATGATAAGGAAATAATTAAGCGCATAGAGGATATAAGTGGCACCAAAGCGCTTACAACAACTTCCGCAATTATTATGGCCTTTAAAGCTCTAGGATCAAAACGTTTGGTTGTTTCCACTCCCTATATTGACGAGGTTAACGAGATAGAAAAGAAGTTTCTAGAAGATAGTGGATTTGAAGTTCTTAATATCAAGGGGCTGCAAAATATAGATCCAAACCTAATGCCACTTACACCCATGCCACGAATGTACAAATTGACACGAGAAGTGCTACACCCCGAAGCAGACACAATTTTTGTAAGTTGTACAGGCCTTGGTGTTATGCACGGGATTAATATGATGGAAAAAGATTTCGGACTTCCTGTTGTTACAAGTACCCAGGCTTCTATATGGGCTGTATTACGTACTTTGTCCATTAATGATGATATAGGAGTAGGCAAACTGTTCTCAATCTAAAGACCAAGAACATTAAATGAGAAACGGAATATGAAAGGAGTGTCTAATGATAAATGTAGCAGTATTAGGAGGCGGCGGAACAGGTTGTTATGTAGCAGGCGAAATGACTTTACGTGGCTACTCAGTCTGTTTATATGAAGAAAGAAAGTATTGGCACGAAAATATTGACGGCATCCTCAAAAAAGGAGGATTAGAGTTAACTGGTCTAGGTTTGAACGGTTTTGCAAAAATTGAAAAAATAACTGACAACCTTAGTGAGGCAATCGATGGAGTTGAGTTAATCATTGTTTGTATGGTAGCTTGGCGACATAAAGAGTTGGCAGAGAGGCTAAAACCAATTGTCAAAGACGATGATGTTATAGTTATGTCAGCGGGCAACTTTGGCTCAATTGTGTTAAAGCAAACCTTTGGTCTAGAATCAAAAACGGTTGTCGGAGAAACCATGGGCAATTTGTTTTCCTGCCGTATGCTGGGGGATGGAGTTGCCGTTTCTGCAGGACCGTATAAAACAAAATCAGTGGCAGCTTTTCCGGCTAAGGACAATCATAAGGTGCTAGAGCGTTTTTCTAAATTTTATTCATGTTAAGAGGCTAAAAACGTCTTTGAAACTGCATTAAATGCACCAAATGTTACGATCCATTTGGCTGCGTCGCTGCTAAACACTGGTGGGATTGAAAGAGATTCCGAATTCAAATTGTACAGAGATGGACTTTCTCAGGGTGTAATAAATTGTCAGAAAGTAGTGGAGTCGGAAAAGCATAAGATTATGGCTCGCATGGGCTATGACTCAATTGTTCACACAGACTACATGGATCAGTTGGTGCAGTATGACAGATTTCCAGAACTAGATTGTTTCCGCGATTTACCTGGACCAAGTAGTATGTTGCACCGCTATATTGTTGAAGATGTATTGATTGGGAATTCGGTTTTAATGAGGCTTGGCGAACTTTTAGAGATTCCAACACCCACCGTTAAAGCATTGATCCAAATTGCCAGTGCGGTAAACGGAGAAAACTACTTCGAAAAAGGAATAAGGTTGGAGGACCTGGGAGTTACAGCAG
>JAAYHT010000109.1 GCA_012735285.1 Clostridiales bacterium
GGTGCATCAGGACGATTTGTTGCGGCAGTTGTTGCCTTTGTTATCAACTATGCCTGCTATTTCTCTGAGATTTTTAGAGGAGGCATTGAAAGCATACAAAAGGGTCAATATGAAGCTGGTCAGGTCTTGGGCATGACTAAAAGTCAGATATTTTTCAAGGTTATACTATTGCAAGTAGTAAAGCGTATCCTTCCCCCTGTGGGTAATGAGGTTATTACCCTGGTGAAGGATACTTCTCTTGCCCGAATCATTGCTAATAAAGAGATTATTATGATGGCTGGAGAATACAGCAGTAAAGGACTTATTTGGCCCCTCTTTGCAACAGGTATTTACTTCCTTATTTTCGTGGGTGCGTTGACTTTACTGCTTGGCTGGTTTGAAAAGAAGCTTGGATATTTCCGGGCGTAAGGAGGGGGATTAGATGGCTATTTTAGAAGTAGAAAACATTGAAAAAAGTTTCGGGACCCTCCAAGTTTTACAAGGGATTAGTTTTTCATTAGAAAAAGGCGAATCAATGGCAATTATCGGTTCTTCCGGAAGCGGAAAAACCACACTGTTGCGCTGCCTAAACTTCCTGGAAAGGCCGGACAACGGAAAGATCATGGTCAAAAATGAGGTGATTTTTGACGCATCAGATCCTTGCACCCAGCGGGAAAGTGAAGTGCGGAAAAAGCGCCTGCATTTTGGTTTAGTATTCCAAAACTTTAACCTATTTCCTCAGTATACAGCCTTAAAAAATGTTACATTGGCAGCAGAACTGTTAGCAAAAGAGCGACCTGACTTTAAAAAAGAGAAAAAGACTATCTTAAAAGAGATTCAGGAAAAAGGTAAAATGCTTCTTGCCCAGGTAGGGCTATCAGATAAAGAAGATTATTACCCACATCAGTTATCTGGTGGACAGCAGCAGAGAGTTGCTATTGCTCGAGCTCTGGCTTTAGAACCAGACATTTTATGTTTTGATGAACCTACCTCTGCTTTAGACCCTGAACTAACAGGAGAAGTACTTAAGGTTATTCGGAATTTAGCCGAGCGCAATACCACTATGGTAATAGTGACTCACGAGATGGATTTTGCTCGTGATGTGGCAGACCGGATTATCTTTATGGATGACGGTGTAATTGTTGAGCAGGGCACTCCTGAGGAAGTGTTTGGAAACCCGAAGGAAGAAAGAACTAGACAGTTTTTAACCCGCTACAATAATGGAAGTTAAGATGATAAAGGCACTCTAGTCTTGAGTGCCTTAGTTAGTTTTTAAGTTAAACGCGCAAATACTACGTTGTCGACTTCAATAAATCCTTGTTCACTGTCAGTCTTGGAGAATAGTATACGTGCCTTCGCCGTACCTGCTGGTGCCGGTTCGGTAATTCCCACATATGGTACCCACTCCAAGAAATCAGTTCCTAGCTGCTGGCGGTTTGCAATTAGGCATAATCCCAACCCTATCTCTCGGTCATTTCTGTCAAGCCAGATCACCTTCATAATCATTGTTCCAAAGGTTGCAGTAGGTGAGGTCCTGCGGAAACCTAATCCAGTGCTAAATAGGAAGCAATGGCCTTCAGCATGGCGGAGCTCTACGTCCTGCCATAAGGCACCTCCGATTTCGCCTAATCCGGCATCCGCCTGCCCTTCGTAAACATCGTTACGTTGAATCAGATTAACCAGGTTATGCTGCCAATTGTTTAACCCATTCGCAAAACTTGGATTGGTTATTAGGTTTGTAGTCAGAACAGGTGCGAAGATTACCTGATCCAATCTCAGATAATAGGTCGGATTAGGAACTACGGCGGCAAAGATTAACCTGGCAGTAGCGGTACCGGGCAAGGTGGGGAAGCTAACGTTAAGGTAGCTGAGGTAATTACCTTGGTTAGCAAGGGTTTCGTTAGGAATAGATAGATTAAGTCCCGAACCGATGGGATTTCCGCCTGCGTCGCGCCATTCTAATCGTACGTTGAGCGTTACTGGACCTACACCCTGAACAGCGAAGCTTAACAAGAATGAGGTCCCGGGTGGAAATTGACGGACATCAATATCCTGAATAAGACTTCCGTTAAAATGGGTTTGGACATGCCCTGCACCTCCCAGGGATTCTTTATAGGAGGAAAGGAAGGCAGTATCGTTACCCGGAACAGCCGTCCAGCCAAATAGGTTGGCTTCAAAATCTCCATTTTTCAAGAGATCCGGACAAGCCATAGGTGCGAGTACAATTCCATCTATTAAGATAATATCTGAACTGCTCTCAGACAAACCCTCTCCCTTGCTAAACACGATTTTTGCATTTGCTGCATTTGCAGGAGGACGATCAGTCTGAGCGAAGAAGGTTATGCGTGAGATGTTGTTTATGCGGTCAGCGGGTACAAACATCCTGAGCCCAGTACCAATGCTATTAAAATCTTTATCCAGCCATATAACTTCGGCGGTAAGGCTACCTGGATATTCGCTTCCTGTGTCGGGCGGTAGGGTTGAAACGGCGTTAAAGCTGAATAACAATGGTTTTTCCCCTACCCCTTCAAGGGATAGCTCTTGGAATAGGCTGGCTACACCGGGACCTAGTTGTAGCTGGATGAGCCCCTCATACACATTAAAATTTGTATATGAAATGTTAGAGCCTACCCATTGAAAAGACTGGCTTTCAAAACTGGGATCCTGCACCAGATTGTTACAACGGATACATTTCTTTATTTTCTTATCATAATCGTAGTAGGGAGGACAATCTGGCTCACACGCTAACGGTTCACAACAGGGTGAACAAGTTTTATTTGATCTATTTGAAAATGTCATATTATTATCTCCTTTAATCTATAATCAAGAATGCGATTAAATACACATTCTTGTATATTATATGAAGATCAGTTTTGCGATGACACAATTACTAATAACGCCTCATTGTTCAATAATTTTTACAATTATTATGATATACTGATGCTATAGATTACTTCCATTTTCTATAGGAGGAGATAGTAATATGGATGTATTGGTTATTGTAGATGTGCAAAACGACTTTGTCAGTGGTGCCCTAGGTACAAAGGAAGCCGAGGCTATTATAGAGCCGCTGGTAATTAAGATTAAATCATTTGACGGAATTATCCTATTGACAAAAGATACCCATGATGAAAACTATTTGTCCACTCAAGAAGGAAAGAAACTCCCTGTAAAGCATTGCATTAAGGGCGCTTCGGGATGGGAAATTGATTCAAGAATTATGAAGGCGATAGAAGAAAAAGGTTTTGATTACAAGGTTTTCGAAAAAGATACATTTGCATCATTAAGCCTTAGCGATCATATAGTAAAGCTATATAACGAAGGAAAGATTAGAGAGATAGAAATAGTGGGTCTATGCACTGATATATGTGTAATATCTAACGCCCTTCTAGTAAAGGCCATGCTGCCTGAGCTGCCAATAAGGGTGGATGCGAACTGCTGTGCCGGTGTCACACCAGATTCCCACCAGGCAGCATTGACTACCATGAGGTCATGTCAAATAGAAATCCTGTAAATATAATTATACCCTCGTTGTGTTTCTAGGAAGCATTACGAGGGTATAATATTTTTTAATAGTTATTATTTTATCAAATAACGGAGTAGGAAGTCGTGAGTTTAGTAGTAGAAAGGGTGAGGTTTATGAAAAAATGGAAATGCACAGTATGCGGTTATATTCACGTAGGAGATGAACCGCCAGAAGAATGTCCTGTATGCAAGGCCCCAAAGGAAAAATTCGTACTATTAGAAGAAGTATCAAAGTGGCGATGTGAAGTTTGTGGCTATACATATGAAGGTGAGAATCCGCCAGATGTGTGTCCTGTATGCGGCGCAACAGCAGATAAATTCGTAAAAGTTGAGGATGAAGTTGAGAAAAGTGAAGAAAAAAGATGGCAGTGTACCGTTTGCTTATATATCCACGAGGCTGTTGAACCACCTATTTTTTGTCCACGCTGCTGGGCACCCCAAGATCTCATTGTAGACATGAGCAATCCTAAAACAATTCCAGATCCCAATAGGCCCGATACAACCGATAAGACAGAAGCAGATGTTCTAGTAGTTGGTACAGGAGCAGCTGCATTTGCGGCGGCAATAACAGCTGCTAATGAAGGAATGTCTGTAATCATGCTGGAGAAAAGCGGTATCATAGGAGGAACCACTAGGCGTTCAGGCGGGGGTTTCTGGATTCCTATGAATCGCCATCAGAAGGCTAAAGGGATTAATGATAACAGAGAAGACGCAATCAAATATATGTGCAGACAATCCTACCCACAGCTATATAACGAGGATTTAGATAACTATGGACTTCCTGAGAACGAATACAAGCTAATTGAAGCTTTCTGTGATAATGCTAACGCTGCCGTTGAATTTCTTGAAGGGCTAGGAGTGTTTGAAACCATAGAAGATATCAACTGGCTGGGTAGAAACCAGGTTGACTACCAAGACAAACTGGAGGAAAACAAGGGAATACGCGGCAGAATCTTATTTACAAAAAATGAGCAAGGGGGAGTGGGATACGGAGTAGTTCTAATGGAAAGCTTTAAGAAATATGCTAAGAAACATGGAATCCCCGTAAATACCCACCATCAAGTTAAAAAGATTCTTAGAAACGAAGAAGGCAGAGTTTATGGACTAGAAGTAAAGACAAAAGATGGAATTAAAACATTCAAGGCAAGAAAGGCTGTAATATTCGGCTCGGGTGGCTATACCCACAATGAGTATTTAATGCGCCATTTCCAGAGGGGGCCGATTTACGGCGGTTGTTCCGCACCTGAATGCACAGGTGACTTTATCCCCATGGCTTCTCAGATAGGGGCAAAACTAGGGAATATGCAAGGCGCATTTAGAGCTCAGTGCCTATTTGAAAGCAAGTTAGCTAATCCCTATGCAGCAAATAACTGCTTCTTTATACCAGGAGATTCAATGTTCCAGGTTAACAAATATGGTAAACGGGTAGTTAATGAGAAGAGAAACTACAATGACCGTGGTATGGTTCATTTTGTTTGGGATCCCAACAAAGGTGAATGGCCCAACCAATTTTTATTCCTAATAGCAGATAAAAGAACTGTTGAACTTTGGGAAGGATTTCCACCTTACGCAACCACAGGGGGAGACGCAAAATATCTTATTAAAGGAAATACCCTAGATGAGCTGGCGGAGAATATTAAGAAACGTCTTGAAAAGCTGGCACCCTATATCGGTAGTTACAGGCTAGATGAGAGCTTTGCAGATGGTTTAAAAGAAACATTTAAACGTTTTAACGAGTTTGCCAAGACAGGAAAGGATCTTGATTTCCATCGAGGAGACCATGATTACGATTTAGAATGGGGTTCACCAAAACCGACTAAGCCCGGTGTGGAATGGCCAGAATCTATGGATAAGAATTATACCCTGTATCCACTCTCTGAAGAAGGTCCATATTATGCTGCTATCCTGGGATCCAGTACCCTAGACACTAATGGCGGACCTGTTATAAATGAAAATGCACAGGTTTTAGACTGGGATAATAAGCCTATTGAAGGTCTTTACGGAGCTGGAAACTGTATAGCCGCACCAAGTGCTAATGCCTACTGGGGTGGGGGCGGAACAATTGGACCAGCTATGACTTTCGGTTATCTGGCAGCAAAGCATGCTGCTAAATAGCTTGATATATTACTTTAGTAAGGAGATGACCATCAAAATTTAATTGATGGTCATCTGCTATTTATGGTAGTATAATTGACTGGTAGTTTAAGGTTATA
>JAAYHT010000110.1 GCA_012735285.1 Clostridiales bacterium
AAGTAGCTACAGAAAATTCGAATGAATTTAAATACAAGCCGGATATAGAACAATATGATCTAGTAATTTTCGGATCTCCAGTACGGGTATTTTCTGCCTCTTCAGTTATAAAGACATATTTAAATCAATTAAATGAGAGTAATAAAAAAGCATATTGTTTTGTGACGCATTTCTTGCCCTTTAAATGGCTGGGAGGCAAAAGTGCAATTGGGCAGATGAAGCAATGCTGCAAGAATAAAAATATCGAAGTTCTTAAGACAGGAATCATTTCTTGGAGCAGTAACCGTGAAAAGGCCATTGAAAAACTAGCGGATGAATTTGCAAAGGAAGCTTAAAGATGACATCTTTGATTATGGTAAACGGTGAATACAGTGATGACAGCTGGTATAAATCTCGAACTCATAATTTTGAATATATACTCTGTGCAGACGGTGGTGCGAATTACGCAAGGAAGTTCAACATAACACCAAATTTAATAATTGGTGATATGGACTCAATTACTGAAGAGAACATAAGCTATTTTAAACAAAAAAATGTTGAGATTCTAACCGTTCCCAGAGAAAAAGATTTCACCGATACTCAACTTAGTCTATATCATATGAAAAATTTGGGTATCAAAGACGTAACTATATGGGGTGGAGTTGGAGATAGACTGGATCATACATTGGCAAATATATATAGCGCTGTGGATTATGTAAAAAACGGCATGAATGTAGTATTTGAATCTCCATCTTTAAATATTTACATCGTATTAGATAAGTTAGCACTAAGTGGAGAAATAGGCGATACGGTATCTATACTGACCTTATCGGAGTATGCAAAGGGTGTAAACCTTGAAGGATTTAAGTATCCTTTAACAGAGGCCAAGCTAGAGGTTTTCAACCCAATCGGTATTTCCAATGTTTTGGTTAAAACCGAGGCAACTGTAAGGGTTGCTGAGGGAGTGTTGGCAGTATTTCATAATATAAACAAATGAAAGAGAGGCAATTATTATGAGTTGGAGATTTGTACTATCGTTGATTTTTGCTTTAGTTGTAGCCTTGTTCGCAATTCAAAATGCGGCATCGGTTGACATTACTTTTATTATTTGGCATGTTTCAATATCGCAGGCATTGGTAATAATTATTTCGGCTATATTTGGTGCAATAATTGTATTGCTTTTAAGTATTATTAAACATTTACAATTAAATTCTGTAATTAGAAACAATAAGAAAATTATTTCAAATTTAGAAGATGAAAATGCTTCTTTGAAAAGCAAAATTAAACAACTAGAATCTAAGCTAGAGGAACCTACTGTTGTGGATGTAAGTGAAGAGGAAAAAGTATTCTAAAAAATTTTAATTTTCCCTGTTTAAACTCGAAATTAATTGGTAATAAATAATTAGCACTCACCAAGGGAGAGTGCTAATAAAATTGAAATATTACTGATTAAATTTGAGGAGGGAGGAATACTATGGCAGGATTAGTGCCTTTCAACAGAAAGAATTTAATTAACAGTAGCTTTACAGATTTCTACAACATGCTGGATGATTTCTTTAGCGACGCTTGGGCTCCAAGACGTAGTTTATATCGTGATACATTTAAAATAGACGTACAGGAAAATGAAAAAGAATACATTATTGATGCGGAGCTCCCAGGAGTAAGCAAAGATGAGATCAATGTTGAGCTAAATGAAGGTAGACTTACTTTTTCAGTTAACAGAGAAGAAAATATTGAAGAAGAAAACAAAAATTACATCCACAAAGAAAGACGCTGTTGCTCGATGTCCAGAGGAATTTACCTTGCAGATGCTGCTAAGAAGGGCGTTAAGGCTAGACTAGATAATGGCGTCTTAAGGATAACTGTACCTAAGCTTGTTAAAGAAGATAGCGTAATTAAGGTTGATATCGAATAATAGCAAAAAGTAAGTGAGGAGCCTTGAGGCTCCTCTCAGACTGTAGACAAAAAAGGTGCTGGAACATTAAAAACTCCAACACCTTTTTTA
>JAAYHT010000111.1 GCA_012735285.1 Clostridiales bacterium
TACTATAAGCAGCTCTTCGATGTAAGGCCCATGCATTTTCTCTCTAAACCTTTGAATGAAATTGATATTATTAAAGATATACGTTTAGCATTAAAACTTTTCAACAAGCTTGGAGGATTTTTTACATACAAAAAGAATCAGAAGAAGTACAGAATACCTGTAAAAGACATCCTATATTTCGAAAATATAGGTAGAGTAGTCAAGATGGTTACGGTAGATGGGGAGGAATATTTCTACGCCAAAATGGAGGATGTCTTTAAACAGGTCGGAAAGTATCATTTTTTGCACATCCATAAATCCTATATCGTTAATTACTTCTATGTTACTAAATTCAAGTATGAAGAAGTAACAATGTCTAATCAGGAAGTACTACCCATTAGTCAGGCCAAGCGAAAGCAGACAAGGGAACTACAAATACAATTCGAGAAGGAAGGTTTAGAGTAAAATGCAGCCAAACTTATATGGACTAGTGTATATCTTAACCAATGTTTTTTCTACCTACACCATTTATCTTTTTATGAAGGTCTTTTTTGAAACAAGGAGGACTAAAGTAAATATTGAATTTCTATCTTACGTTTTATACTCTTTAGCTATAACTTTTATCTACCTATTTATTAATATCCCCATTGTACTTTTGTTCAGCAATTTAATAGCATTTATTCTATTGACATTTAACTATGAATCAACAGTTAAGAAACGTATATTGTCTGCATTACTAATTTACCTGGTTCTTTTATGTGTTGAAATGATAGTTGCTCTGTTCACAGGCTATTTCGAATTCCCTGTATTTGCGGAAAACTATTACTCTTCAATTTACGGTTTAATCTTATGTAGAATTCTGTCTTATGTTGTAGTCCTGCTATTAAATAACTTTAAAAATATTAGAAAAGGGGAATCTGTTCCTAATTTAAATTGGCTATGCATCATATTTATCCCCGCATCATCTTTGTACATAATACTCTTATTATTCCAGGCTAAAGGTCTTACAATAGGGCAGGTCATAGCAAGCATTGTACTGCTATTATTAATCAACTTTGGAACCTTCTATCTTTATGATGTGATAACAGCAGCAATGGCAGATAGAATACAGAGTATGATGATTTTGGAACAAAACAAATACTACGATAGACAGCTTGAAATTATGAAATCATCTCTGAAGGCCACAAGTACAATTAGGCATGATATTAGAAATCACATATTTTCTATTAGGTCTTTAATTCAAAGTGGGGAGACAGAAGAGACCTTAGACTATATTGCAAATATAGCTGACGGATTGGAAAATTGTAAGCATTATGCCAGGTCTGGAAATACGATAATTGACAGCATATTAAATTTTAAATGCCAGGAAGCAGAACAGCTGGGTATTGAAATTAGAAATGATTTAAGTATACCGGAAAAGCTGGATATACCATCCTTTGATCTAACTATCATATTAGGCAATTTACTAGACAATGCAATATATGCGGCCTCAAAGATTGAAAAGGATCCCTATATTGATGTTAAAGCAAAATATGATAAGGGAAGATTGCTGATACAGGTACACAATCCCTTTGATGGAGAAATAATTGAGGAAAAGGGCAAGCTCCTAACCACTAAAAAAGATAAAAAGAGACACGGTATAGGCCTTATTAACATCGAAAATGTTTTAAAGAAATATGATGGCACAATGGATATCAATTACGAAGATAATATATTTTCCGTAACAATACTGATGTATATAGACTAAATCTTAGTTAATTACAAAAAAATATATAGATTATTACATAAGGCCTCACAAAGCACAATAATTTGCTAAAGTAATAGCGTGCTTGGTTTAATCGGTAGGTGGGTTGAAGGAGGTGTAAGGCGTGAAAAAATTTTTGGTTAAGTATGCTGGTATCATAGCAAGCTTGGCATTGTTTGTTACCGCAACAAACGTACATACAAACTGTATGTTTGTAATGCACCAGCCAAAATTACCAGAAGGAGCCAAAAAATTAAGCAGATTCTAAATGAAAATCAGAGTTGACGAGAGGGTTGTTGAATCATTAATATCTCTAGGCGTGGTACCCTCCGAAGATAAAGATATCTATGTCTACGGAGTTGGACAAGGTATTGTAATACTAGTAAATCTATTATCCGTAATTATCATAGGTTTATTACTCGGAATGGTATGGCAGAGTCTTTTGTTTATCCTGGCCTATATTCCCATCAGGTCTTATGCTGGAGGGTATCACGCAAGTACACAGTTAAGGTGCTACTTTTTATCGAATGCTGTTGTTGTAGCAGTTCTTCTTGCGATAAAGTTAGTATCTTGGAATGAGTATGTTTTTTTATCCATTACAATATTTTCAATAATTACAATAATATTACTTGCGCCTGTTGAAGACTTGAATAAGCCTCTGAGGGATGTTGAAGTAAAGATTTTTAGAAGAATAGCAAGGATCATTTTGGGTATATTAGTAATTATAGCAGTTGTTTTATGGTATTTTGCGAAACAATTTTCAATTTGTGTAATTATGGCCTTGCTAGTTTCCGCAATTATGCTTATACTAGGGGTAATAAAGAATGTTAGATCTAGACGTACAGATATCGGATGATTTGAAAAGACAGGTTGACATTATGTATTTAATTACCCAGTTTCAAAGTTTGTCTGAAAAAGGTACGCATTCCCGCAGAGTAGCAGAGTTGTGTAGAAAAATAGGCATTGCTATGGGTCTTCCAGTGGATGAAATAGATACATTATATGCATGTGGGCTATTTCATGATATTGGAAAAGATTCGATAGACAAAGCTATATTGAATAAGAAAGAACCTCTAACTGTAAATGAGTGGATTGAGATAAGGAGACATCCCAGTATAGGATATAGGGTTCTAAATATGTATGATGCTACTAAACATATTGCAGAATATGTTTTATATCATCACGAAAGATATGACGGAATGGGATATCCGATGGGATTGATGGAACTGGAAATTCCTCTTTATTCAAGGATAATTACTGTCGCAGATTCTTACGATGCTATGACCAACTACAGAAGCTATAGAAAGACCTTGGATAAGGAGATGGCTATATTAGAACTAACCAATAACGTTTATACACAGTTTGATCCTTACATTGTAGATGTGTTTATAAGAAAAGTCCTATAATCCAAATATACTAGAAGAGTGGCTAGGCATAGCTTAGCCGCTTTTCTGTTTTTATGAATAATAAACCGCTGGTAATTGCTAATAATAACCATGGAAGAAATTATTAGAAAGGAGAAGCGGTTTATGGGTTCTGTAAGATACAGCAATCTGTTTTCTGAAGGACGCATTGGAAAGGTTAAAATCAGAAACAGAATAGTTATGACGCCAATGGGTACCGGTCATTGTGGACCTGACAGCAGGGTAACCCAAGAGCTTATAGATTTCTACACTGCAAGGGCAAAGGGCGGAGTAGGGATGATCATAACTGAGACCAACTATCAGAGTGAAATAGATGTAACACCTATAACCTTTGGCATGGCACGTTTAGATCATCCGAATAAGATAGCAAGGCATACTGAACTTGCTGATATGGTTAAATACTATGGTTCAGTGCCTTGTGTCCAACTATCAATCGGAATGGGACGCCAATCAGATGCTCCTCATCTCGTACCACCTGTAGCGCCTTCAGAATGCCCGGCTGTTAATAATCCAAATATAATCTGTAAGGAGTTGACCCATGGTGAAATTAAAACTATGGTGTCAAATATTGCCCGATCTGCTGAGTATGCAGTTACTGCAGGCTTTGAGGTTGCAGAAATTCACGGACATGCAGGCTATTTAATCGACCAGTTTATGTCACCTGATATCAACAAGAGAACTGATGAATATGGAGGAGACTTAAATGGTCGCTTAAGAATAGTTAAGGAGATTAGGGATGAAATCAGAAAGCGGGTAGGGGATGCCCTTGCTGTAACCTTCCGAATCAGTGTGGATCAAAAGTATCCGGGATATAGAACACTGGAGGAAGGTATTGAAATATGCAAACTACTTGAAGAATTCGGCTTCGATGCACTTAATGTGGATGCGGGCAGGTATGAATCCATACCCTGGATTTTCCCCACATCATATCTTGGTACAGCCTGCATGAAGGATCTTTCTTATGCCATCAAAAAGAATGTTAAGATTCCAGTAATCAATGCTGGTAATTTCAATCATCCCAAGGTAGCAGAAGAAGCACTTGCTGATGGATCGGCAGATTTCATTGCTATCGGCAGATCTCTTCTAGCAGATCCTGAGTGGGCGGAAAAGTCCAGGTTAGGAAAAGAGGAAGAAATCCGCCACTGCATTAGATGCAATGAGAAATGCATAGCTAGGGTTTTAGAGGGAAAGGAATTGACTTGCGCTGTCAATCCCCAATGTGGGCGTGAAAGTAGATACACCATAAGCAAAGCTGATAAGGTTAAACGGGTAACAGTTGTAGGTGGAGGTCCTGCTGGAATAGAAGCTGCCTGTGTGGCATCAAAGAGAGGACATAAAGTAACCCTCATAGAAAAGGAAGAACAATTGGGCGGGCAACTTAATTATGCAAGTATGGAGCCTTTCAAATGGCCTGTAAGGGACTTTAATGAGTATATGAAGAGACAGGCTGTAATAAATGATATAGATCTAAGGCTCGGCGTTGAAGCTACTATGGATACCATCAGAGAAACAGATCCGGATGTGGTAATTGTAGCTACAGGTGCTAGGCAAGTAATACCTGATAACATTGATAGGGATGATGTAATAACAGTGGCGAATCTACACAATCGTGAACTTAAGGGTGATGAGAGAGTTGTAGTTATAGGAGGTGGCTTGGTAGGAAGCGAATCAGCTTTAGGCTTAGCAATGAAGGGCCATGATGTGACAATCGTAGAGATGCTGGATGATATAGCTGGTGATATAAATATTATAAATAGAACTTCGCTTTTAGAAGAGTTAGAAAAGCATGAAGTAAAGATTATGACAAATACCTCCTATGAAGAAATAAAGGGAAATGAAGTAGTGTGTACAACTAAAGAGGGAAGTGAAATTGGAATACCCTTTGACCTGGCCTTATTCGCAACAGGAGCCAAAAGAAATGATAGCCTCGCTAAAGCTGTAAAAGAAAATTACCTGGAATCCTATGTAATAGGAGACTGCGCATGTATAGGAAAGATCTCTGACGCAGTCCATAGCGGCTATATTACAGGGACCAGGATATATTAACCCAGCAAATTCCATTGATATGAGATAATACATTTGTGTCAAAAAAGTATAAAAAAAGAA
>JAAYHT010000112.1 GCA_012735285.1 Clostridiales bacterium
GTGTTGAGCAGGATGCAATAACATTCCCCTGACTATCTTCAACGATGCACATCCTGCAGGCCCCGTAAACAGAAAGCTCCGAATAGTAGCAAAATGTAGGCAATTCGATCCCTGCCTTACGCACCACATCTAAAATGTTCTTTTCGTCAGCAAAGGGAACCTTTTCACCATTTATCACCATATATTTGTTTGTGTAGATCACCTTTATTCCCTCCTCATATCTCTACTATCGCATCAAATTTGCAGGAATCGATGCATAATTTGCATTTTGTACAACTTGATTTATCAATGACATGGGGCTGGCGCCTTTTGCCACTTATTGCATTTGCCGGACAAGCATCAAGACATAGGCCGCAGCCTTTACATTTATTCGCAATGATCTCAATACGTTTCAATCCCTTGCATTTGCCCGTAGGGCACCGCTTTTCAACCACATGGGCATAGTATTCGTCCTGAAATTCCCTAATCGTGCTCATAACTGGCAGAGCAGCAGTTTTACCAAGGCCGCATAATGACGTCGTTGTGACGGTATCCGCTAACTCCATCAACATATCAATTTGCTCTTTAGTCCCTCTACCGTTAACGATATCATCTAGTATTTCGTTCATGAGATGGGTTCCTTCTCGGCATGGTACGCATTTACCACAGGATTCCTGCTCGGTAAAGTCCATAAAGAATTTTGCAATGCTGACCATGCAGGTGTCTTCATCCATGACAACCAGCCCACCAGATCCAACCATGGCTCCTACCTTTGACAAGGAATCAAAATCTAGACTTAGGTCTAAATGCTTTTCGGTCAGGCATCCTCCGGATGGTCCTCCAATCTGAACAGCTTTAAAGGCCTTATTGTTCTTAATTCCACCACCAATATCAAATATTAATTCTCTCAAGCTGGTCCCCATTGGGACTTCAACTAAACCTGTCTTATTGACACTTCCGGTAAGGGCAAAGGCCTTAGTTCCAGGGCTCCTGTCCGTTCCAATACCTCTGTAGATCTGGGCACCATTTGCAATGATGAAGGGGATATGGGAAAAGGTCTCTACATTATTTAATACAGTTGGCTTTCCAAAAAGGCCTTGCTCCACCGTTCGAGGGGGCTTGACCCTAGGCATCCCTCGGTTACCTTCTATGGAGGCTGTTAATGCACTGCCTTCACCACATACAAAGGCCCCGGCTCCTAAATTGATTCTTATCTCAAAACTGAACTTACTACCTAAAATATTTTTACCTAAAAATCCCCATTCTTCTGCCTGGCTGATAGCCTTTTTCAATCGTTTCACAGCTAGCGGATATTCGGCACGAACGTAGATATACCCTATTTTTGCACCAATGGCTATGCCTGCAATAATCATCCCTTCCAGCATTTTATGGGGATCTCCCTCCATGACACTCCTATCCATGAAAGCACCGGGATCTCCCTCATCCGCATTACAAACCACATATTTTATGGGATCTTTTTGGGCGGCCACTAGGCCCCATTTTTTACCTGTAGGAAAGCCACCTCCACCCCGACCTCTTAAGCCTGATCTTTCAACTTCCTTGCAGATTGTCTTTCCATCCATTTCAAAGATGGCCTTTTTTAAGGCTTCATATCCTCCAACCTTTATATAATCCCTAATATCTTCCGGATTGATAAGTCCACAATTCTTTAAGGCAATTCTAGTTTGCTTTTCTAAAAAATCAGTACCGGATTTAGAAATACGATATTCATCTACCGGTTCATGACCTATTAAGTGCTGTTTAACTACTTTATCTACCTTGTCTTCTGTCATGTGTACATACCGAACCACTTGGCCGTCATCCTGATAAACATCTACGATAGGTTCCAAGTAGCAGCCTCCTATACATCCTGTGATTGTAACTTCAGCTTGTAAGTTGTGCTCTGCTACATGCCTTCGGAATGCTTCCTCAATTTTCTTGGATCCTGAGGCAATGCCGCAGCTTCCCTGCCCAATAGCAATCTTCATTCTTAAGCCCCCTGTTCCATCTTCATCTTAAAACCGTTGATTATTTCCAATGCTTTTGCTTCTGTCAGGTTTCCGTAAGTTTCTTCTCCATCTTTGTTACGGATCATCATAACCGGGGCCAAGCTACAGCATCCCAGACAGGCTACATTATTCAATGTAAATAGGCCATCAACGGTGGTTTCACCGTCTGATATCTTTAAATCCTTGCAGATTGCCTCCTCAATGTCTTTTGAACCACTAACGTGACAAGCCGTACCTTGGCAAAGCATGATAAGATTTTTTCCCATGGGCTTTAGCCTAAACTGTGTATAGAATGTAGCAATTCCGTAAATCTTTGCCTGCGTGCATCCTGTCTTATCTGAAATGTATGCAATTATTTCCCTTGGTAAATATCCATATATGTCCTGAGCTTTTTGCAGTATATGTATTAGACTTCCCTGCATATCCTTTACTTCATCCAAAAACTCATCCAGCTTGCTTAGGTCAAATTTGTCTTTGTTTTGACAATCGCAGGCACAGTTGCCGCCCTTATTGTTCATTTGCTACCTCCTTATAATGTTAATAATTTATCAATATTATAATACCATATAAAAGGAGAGATGTTAATAACCGAATTGCAAAAACTTTTTTAGATCACAATTATACCAAACTGTAGCTTCTGCGACTTGTTCCTTGTTGTATGGTGAATTGTGAGAATATTTTGTTAATTTATTATCATTTGTTATGGGAAATATTCAGTTTTAATAATTAATATTTTAACAAATATTCAAAAAAAATAGCAAGTGGCATCAATACTACAACCACAAGCTATTTCAACCATCCTGTTACTAATCGTCTTTTATGATTTCATTTAAGACCTTCTTTTCCTCTTTCGTAAGCCTATCCTCTTTATCAATAAATGCTTTGAACAAATCTGGCCTTCTTTCGCGGGTTAATTCTAAGGCTTTTTTCAACCTCCATAAATGAATCATCTTATGATTGCCAGATAGTAGAACTTCTGGAACTTGCATACCCCTATACTCCCTCGGTTTTGTATAATGCGGATATTCAAGAAGCCCAGAATAGATAGATTCTTCTTTGTGTGATTCAGCACTTCCCAATACATCAGGTAAAAATCTTGCAACTGCGTCAATTAAAATCATAGCAGGTAATTCGCCGCCTGTAAGTATATAATCTCCAACAGATATTTCTTCCATGTCCCAATAATCGATAATTCTTTGGTCGACTCCTTCATAACGCCCACACAAAATTGTCAATGCTTGTTCACGAGAAAGGTCTTCTATCAAATCTTGATTCAATAATTTACCCTTTGGCGACATATAAATAATCCTGCTGTTTTGTGCATTAATTGATTCTAATGCCCTGAACACGGGATCAGCAGACATTACCATCCCTGCCCCTCCTCCGAAGGGTGTATCATCGGTTTTTTTATGCTTGTCCAGTGAATGATCTCTTATATTTATCAAACTGATATTTAATATTTTCTTTTCGTTAGCTCTCCCTATAATACTGTGTTCAGTTATTGGGGAGAACATTTCCGGAAATAGTGTAAGAATATTGATATTCATAGTGTAGTTAGTCCTTCTATCAAACGTACTATCATAATATTTTTATCCAAATCTACAGTAAGAATGAACTCACCGACTGCCGGTACCATAAAAGAATTTCCACCGTCTATAGGCTCCACAACATATAGATCCTGCGCTCCGCCTTTTATTACTTCTATTAAATGGCCTATTTTATTGCCATCCTCATCTACAACTGAAAGCCCTATTAAGTCTTTAACATAATAGGTGTCTTCGGGAAGAGGAGGTGCGTCCTTACGATATATGAATAGTTCCATATCCTTAAGCTTTTCTGCATCAGTCCTATTATTGATTCCGTCAAGTTTTAGTATTGCTAATTCCTTAATATATCGAACTCCCTCGATAAAAAACTTTTTATTATCTATCAGCACATATTCAATCTCTTCGAATTTTTCCTTATAATCCGTATAAGGATAAACCCGGATTTCCCCTTTTAATCCCACTGCATTTGTTACTTTCCCTAATCTTAACCTTTCCATTTCGGCACCTTTTAGAACAAAAGGGACAAAGTATTGTCCCTTTAGAAATAATTATTATTGTAATATTTCAACTGCTATCTTTTTTTTAGATCTGGTAGCCGCTGCTTTTACTACAGTACGAATTGCTTTTGCTATGCGGCCCTTCTTTCCAATCACTTTACCCATGTCTTCGGGTGCTACGCGCAATTCAATAACCGTAGCCGTTCTTCCTTCTACTTCTTTTACAACAACTTCTTCTGGATGATCGACCAGTGATTTTGCAATCGATTCAACCAATTCTACCATTAGTTTTCACCACTTTCTTTATTCAGTGACTTCAGTTTCACTTGCTTCTGGCTTTGTCGATGTTTTGCTGATTCCTAATTTATCAAAGAGGCTCTTTACAGTGTCGGTTGGTTTTGCACCTTCATTAAGCCATTTCCTTGCCCTCTCCTCGTCGATCTTTATCTCGACGGGATCTTTTAATGGGTTATAGTAGCCGAGCTCATCGATAAATCTTCCATCTCTTGGAGATCTGGAATCTGCTACTACTACACGATAGAAAGGTTTTTTCTTAGCCCCTATCCTTTTTAATCTGATTCTAACTGCCATATTTTTTCCTCCTAATATTATTTAAATTATACTATATGTTAATGGTTAGAAACCTCTAAACAACTTTTTTCGCCTATGCTTAGGAGCCGTTGTGAATTGCTTCATCATCTTTTTTGTCTCTTCATATCTTCGAATTAATTGATTTATTTTAGAGACGGGCAAACCACATCCTCTGGAAATCCTTTTCCTTCTGCTCGCATTTAGTATCGATGGATTTCTACGCTCTTCCTTAGTCATAGACTGAATTATTGCTTCCATATGAATGAATTCTTTTTCACTCTTTTCAAGATCAATATCCTGCATAGCGTTTCCGCCCATGCCCGGCATCATACCCAGGAGTTTACCTAGTCCTCCCATTTTTTTAATCTGGCCAAACTGCTCTAAAAAATCCTCGAGAGTGAATTCGTTTTTTCGCATCTTCTTTTCAAGAGCAGCCGCCTTCTCATCATCATAGGCCTCTTGCGCCTTTTCGATAAGGGATAACATATCTCCCATCCCAAGAATACGGGAGGCCATCCTGTCAGGATGAAATGGCTCAAGGGCATCAAACTTTTCGCCAACCCCTACAAACTTTATCGGTTTACCTGTAACAGCCTTGGTAGAAAGTGCAGCACCTCCCCTTGTATCACCATCAAGCTTGGTCATAACAATTCCGTCAATTCCTAATTTATCATTAAAACCTTCGGCTACATTTACAGCATCCTGTCCTGTCATAGCATCAACTACAAGCAATATCTCATGAGGCTTTGTTGCATTCTTTATTCTTACAAGCTCATCCATCAATTCATCATCGATGTGCATTCGCCCTGAAGTATCTACTATCAATACATCATGACCCTTATATTGAGCTTCCTCACATGCTTTCTCTGCTATTACCTCAGGTTCTTTACAGTCACGCATAGTAAATACAGGCACATCTACAGATTTACCAACTATCTCTAACTGGTCAATTGCAGCTGGCCTATAAACATCGCACGCTGCCAGCATGGGACTTTTCCCATTCTTTTTAAGGTAGTGGGTAAGTTTTCCACAGGTAGTTGTTTTACCTGAGCCCTGTAAGCCTACCATCAGGATGACAGTAAAACCTTTTGGTGAATAGGTAAGTTTGCTGCTAGTGCCACCCATCAATTCTACTAGCTGATCATTTACGATTTTAATAACCTGTTGGGCTGGTGTAAGGCTTGCCATCACCTCTTCACCTAAAGCCTCTTCCTTGACCTTGGCTACAAAGTCCTTTACAACTTTAAAGTTTACATCGGCTTCCAATAGCGCAAGCCTAACCTCACGCATGGCTTCGTTAATGTCAGCTTCTGTTAGAACACCTTTACCTTTTAATTTTTTAAAAACACCCTGTAGTTTTTCGGAAAGTCCTTCAAAC
>JAAYHT010000113.1 GCA_012735285.1 Clostridiales bacterium
AAATATCTCAGATAACTCTTTTCTTTCGGTTTTTTTAACCTCTTTTAAGTCTACGGGTATCAAACCTCTTTGCTTGAGCAGCGAGACAGCTTCTGATCTGTTTTGCACCATTAGCTGTCCCGATCTCTTTTTTCCCCTGCTATCTATAGCTTTATACTTAATAACCAAGGTTTTCCTCCTAGCCTTTACTGTATGCTTATGTAGAAACTTAAAAATTCCTCATATGAAGTAACTCCTTGTAGTACCCTTATCCTTGCGTCCTCATAGAGAGTAATCATACCTTCTTCGATTGCGATTGCTTTTATTTCATCTACGCTAGCCCTATCGTAAATTGCCCGCCTGAGCCTAGGAGTTACAGGCATGATTTCATGTATAGCAGTACGACCCTTATAGCCCGTATTGTTACAATATGAGCATCCCTCTCCCTTGTAAAGGGTTATACTCCTTTCTCCTTCCTCCAATATGGGCTTTAATACATCCAGCTCTTCCTGGGATGCCTGGTAAGACACCTTGCATCTGGGACATATTTTTCTTATGAGTCTTTGAGATATTACACCCACGAGCGCTGCTGACACAAGAAAAGGTTCTACACCCAGATCGCATAGCCGAATAACAGCACTGGGAGCATCATAGGTATGAAGGGTGCTGCATACCAGATGTCCTGTAATTGCAGCTGTGGTCGCCAAATCAGCAGTCTCTTGATCCCTAATTTCACCTACCATAATGATGTCCGGGTCCTGGCGTAAAATGGAACGCAGGACTGAGGCAAAAGTCAAGCCCGCTTTTACGTTAATATCCACCTGAGTAATCCCCGGTATTATATTCTCCACCGGATTTTCAACAGTAACTATATTTATCTCATCATTATTCTTCTCCCTTAAAACCGTGTAAAGAGTAGTGGATTTACCGCTTCCCGTTGGTCCAGTAACCAATACTATCCCATGATCTTTATTAATAACAGTATCAAAAAGCCTCATATTAGCTGGTAAAAAGCCTATCTCATCTCTCTTGAGATTGAGGCCTAAAGCTGTTGCAATACGGATAACAATTTTTTCACCAAATACCGAAGGTATAGATGAAATACGTAAATCTATATCTTTATCACCACTTTTAAAGTTTACCCTTCCATCCTGGGGGACTCGCTTTTCAGCTATATTCATACCGCCGATAAACTTAATTCTTGAAACAACAGCCGGTGTTATACTCACATCGGTTTCCAGATACTAAACAAGGTAGCCGTCTATTCTAAAACGAACCCTCATATGCTCCTCGCCGGGTTCTATATGAATATCGCTTGCCTTCAAGTTCACAGCCTGATCTATCATCATATTAACAAGGCGAACAATTGGTTGATCGGAACTGTGAAAATCTACAGACTGCTTGGGGATCATTTCAGCTGCTTTCGCAAGCTCATAGGCTGCTTCTTTAGCCTGCTTTGACACGTAAAGCTCATGGATCCTTTTTTGAATCTTATCCCTTTCAGCTAGGACTACATCCACATTCATCTTGGAATATGTATTGATATCGTTTAAAGTATTGTAATCCAATGGGTCGGTAACCGCTAGCTTTAAGGTATTGCCTTTTTTGCCTATAGGAGCTACATATTTTGATCTTGCTATAGACTCGGGAACATATTCCGAAAGATAAATATCCCCTTTGATGATATCTAAGTCAACATACTCTATATCCAGCTGAGAGGACAAGGAATCAATTAGCTGCCTTTCTGTGATATAGCCCCCTTCTATAAGTATCTCACCTATACGCTTTCCGCTTCCCTTTTGTTCCTTAAGGGCCTGGCTCATGGCCTCCTGACTTATGACACCGCTTCTAACTAACATTTCCCCGAGTTTTAATGTAGTGTATCTCACTTTGCTCTCCTCACTGATACAAGAAATTAATAAAGGCTTAGGTAAAAATCTGCAACCATATTTAATTCATCGAAGAATAAGATGTATAAGGCTGCACAAGCTGAAATAAATGGTCCTAAAGGCTGTTCTTCATCTCTTTTAACAAGTTTCAATAATAGACAGATGCCAAAGAACAGTCCGCTTGATAAAATTGTTAGAACGAGAATTATAATCGTTCCCTTGAATCCACTAATTAACCCAACTGCACACATCAGCTTTACATCGCCAAATCCCATGGCATCTTTTTTTAATATCAGTTTGCCTATAATTCCGATCAGAAGTAAGAATCCTCCTATCAAAGCCCCATATAGAGGAGATAAAAAAGTAGGATGAAAGTAGATAAAGCCAATAGCAGTTGCTGCTAATGCGATTACAAATTGGTCAGGAATTATCATATATTTCTTATCGGCTATTCCGATCTGCAAAAGTAGCCATATTGCAATAAGTCCTGCAATTTGATACTGATAGCCCTGGTACATAAGCTTTAACGATATGGCTATAAATACTAGGATAAATACTAGTTGCCATGGCTTCTTTTTTATTCTCTCACCCCACATGCCTTTATCCGGCTCCTCGTTATAATCGCACAGCCATTTTGCGGGGATTCTATTAAAAACATAGATAACTGTAAGACCTGCCACCAAACCTATTGCGATTGAAAAAATGGTGGGAATAATTATTCCTATTGTGTCCACACTCCATTTCGCTCTTCTTGGTCACTATCATAACTGCCATAATAGTATAGGCTTAAGGACAGCTTGTAATCAAATACATTAGCGTCACTTCCTATTATCTCTAACGAATCTACCAAATAGGCACCTGTATTACTTTCTTCAAAACTTTTAATAAATTCAAGTGCTTGACTAAAGCTCGCTTCAAAGCCTATATTTGCAGTAACTTTTAATAAACTCTCTTGATCCCTGCTATTGTTAACAAGCTCAGGACCTGTAATAATTATATCTCTGAGGCCAATTCCTAACGCTTTGGCATTTCTATATATATCATCTGTCAAGTTATTTCCATCAACCAATGTATAATCAGGATCCTCCTCTAATAGAGCCCTCATTTTTTCAATCTCTTCTTTTATCATCTCTTCATCTTGCATGGCTAGTTCTATTTCAAGG
>JAAYHT010000016.1 GCA_012735285.1 Clostridiales bacterium
AAAGGATACGTTATGAAAAAGACACTAACTCATAAGATCTTAGAAAACCATTTAGTAAGTGGTAAGCTTGTAAAAGGTGAAGAGATCACAATAAAAATAGACCAGACCTTAACACAGGATTCAACGGGTACCATGGTATACCTACAGCTTGAAGCCATGGATGTGGACAGTATTAAAACAGAGCTTTCAGTAGCATATATTGACCACAACACTTTACAGACAGGTTTCGAAAATGCAGATGATCACGAATTTATCAAAAGCGTTGCAAAAAGACACGGCATTATATATTCCAAACCAGGCAACGGAATATGTCATCAACTCCATTTAGAAAACTACGGAATACCCGGAAAAACTCTTCTTGGTTCAGATAGCCATACACCTACATGCGGAGGCCTTGGCATGATAGCCATCGGTGCTGGGGGACTTGATGTGGCCGTTGCAATGGCAAAAGGAATCTATAGTCTTACAGTGCCAGAGGTGATTGGTATAAAACTCAAGGGAGAGCTTCGCCCATGGGTATCTGCAAAGGATGTTATCCTCTATATACTTCAAAAGCTTACGGTTAAAGGTGGAGTAGGTAAGATTGTAGAATATTTCGGCGAAGGTGTTGCTAACCTAAGCGTTACGGATAGGGCTACAATAACTAATATGGGTGCTGAGTTAGGAGCTACCACTTCAATCTTCCCAAGCGACGAGAATACTAGAGTATATCTTGCGTCACAGGGTAGGGAAGAGGACTATATACCCTTAAGTGCAGATCCCGATGCGGAATATGATAAGGTTTTTGAAATTGATTTAAGCACACTTGAACCTTTAGCTGCTATGCCGCACAGCCCGGATAATGTAGCAAGTGTGTCTGAAATAGGTGAAATAAAAATAGATCAGGTAGCTATAGGAAGTTGTACAAACTCGTCATATACCGATTTAATGAAGGTTGCTAATATATTAAAAGGCAAGAAAGTTCATGACAATGTAAGCTTGGTAATTTCACCCGGATCAAGCAAGATATTATCTAAACTCGCCGAAAATGGAGCCTTGGCTGATATGATTAATGCAGGAGCCAGAATCATTGAGTGCGCATGTGGTCCTTGCATTGGAATGGGACAATCTCCGAAATCCGGCGGTATATCCCTAAGAACTTTTAACCGAAACTTTAAAGGAAGAAGCGGCACCATGGATGCCAAGGTTTACCTAGTCAGTCCTGAGACTGCAGCAGTATCAGCTATATATGGTGTATTGACCGATGGAATTAGCAAAGGATTAAAACTTGATCCAATCAAAGAGGAAGTATTTGAAAAGAATGATAACTTTATTGTATACCCAAGAGGTACCAATAAGTCCAATACACCTGTTGTAATGGGCCCGAATATAAAGCCCTTTCCTTTGAATAAGGCTTTAGAAGATCAGGTAAAAGGCTCTATAGTTCTAGTAGGAGGGGATAATATAACAACTGATGATATTATGCCTTCTGATGCCCGCCTATTACCTTATCGTTCCAATATACCCTATTTATCAAACTATAGTTTTGCAACCATAGATCCGGATTTCCCAGCACGCTGCAAAGAAGCAAAAGAGGGAGTTATTATCGGCGGAGTAAACTATGGTCAGGGTAGTAGCAGGGAGCATGCTGCATTGGTACCTCTGTACTTAGGGATCCGGTTTGTAATTGCAAAATCCTTTGCAAGAATACATCGTTCCAATTTGATCAACAGTGGCATTATCCCCCTAGTCTTTGAAAATCCAGATGACTATGGTGAGCTTAAATTAGGTCAAAAGTTAGTAATAGAAAATGCTATGGAACAGATAGATTCACCAGTTATAGTTGTAAAAAATATAGACACTGGCAAAGAGATAAAAACAGTAGGTAATTTCACTAAGCTTGAGATAGAAATGTTAAAAGCCGGCGGAAAGATTAATATGATAAAAGGACAGGAGAGCTAGAATGGATTACATTAAGGATTTTGAAAAGATTGTCTCTCAACAACTATCCCGTGTTGAGAAAATGAAGCAAACACAAGATTTTATAGATTATCAATCTCTAGATAAAATAATTATTGGCGTAATTGGAGGCGATGGTATTGGCCCTATCATCACTGCACATGCCAAGAGAGTACTAGAGTATTTGCTTGGTGATGAAGTTAAGAAGGGCAAGGTAGAATTTAGGACTATCGAGGGATGTACTATTGAAAAGCGTGCAGCAGCAGGAAAAGCCATTCCTGATGACGTTCTTGATGAAATCAAGAAGTGTAATGTACTTCTCAAGGGTCCTACCACAACTCCAAGAAAAGGTGATAAGTGGGCAAATGTTGAAAGCGCAAATGTTGCCATGCGTAAAGAGCTAGATCTTTTTGCAAACGTTCGTCCTGTGAAGGTACCCGAACTTGGAATTGATTGGACCTTCTTTAGGGAGAATACAGAATGCTTGTATGCTATGGGGAGTCAAGGAATCAATATCACAGATGATCTAGCCATTGATTTTAGAGTTATAACAACTCAAGGTACAGAGAGGATTGCAAAACTGGCATTCGATTATGCTAGGAAGAACGGAAAAAAGCGTGTAACCATTATAACAAAGGCTAATGTTGTCAAAACAACAGACGGTAAATTCCTTGAAGTCTGCAAAAGAGTAGCAAAAGATTATCCTGATATTGAAGTCGATGACTGGTATATAGATATTATGGCGGCAAAATTAATAGATGAAAAACGTAGAAGCCAATTTGAAGTGATGATTCTACCGAACCTATACGGTGATATTTTAACTGATGAAGCTGCCGAATTCCAAGGAGGGGTAGGTACCGCAGGAAGCGCAAATATTGGAACTCGTTATTCAATGTTTGAGGCAATACACGGTTCTGCTCCACGTATGGTAGAAGAAGGTCGTGAAATCTACGCTGATCCTAGCAGTGTAATACGTGCTGGTGCTATGTTGCTATCCCATATAGGATACCAGAAAGAAGCTGATAAATTATTTGATGCATTAGAAATATGCACTGTTACTGAGAAGAAGCTTAAAGTAACGGGTAGACCTGATGGTGCAACAGGGGCAGAATTTGCGGATTATATATTAGAGAAAGTGAGTGAATAGCAAAAATGGCCATAGACGGGGCAGATTTCAGGTCTGCCGGACACTCTCTTTCAAGTAATCTGTTCGAAGATCTAAGGAAAGATATTCTGCGAGGCAAATTAAAAGTTGGGGAAAAGCTCTCAGAACAGAAAATCTGCGACTTATATGGGGTGTCGAGGACTCCTGTACGTGAAGCTCTACACCAGCTGGAATTAGAAGACCTTATAGAAACTATCCCTAATAGAGGGGCCTATGTAGTAGGGCTTTCTGCACAGGACATACAAGATCTATATGAGATGCGCAAGGCCTATGAAATATTGGCCGTAAGATGGGCTATCGAGCGTATAACAAGCGAAGAACTTAAGAAAATAGAAGAAGCTTATGAGCTAATGGAATTCTATACCCTAAAAAAAGACTCGCAAAAGATGCTTGAAATAAATATGGATTTTCACAACCTTATTTACAAAGCATCCCATAATCGCATGTTGTTTCATACGCTGTCTACCTACCAGTATTACCTAAAAGAAACTAAGTCTAATACCGCATACTTAGATGGGATGCTAGATGAAGTTTTAGCAGAGCATAAAAAGATTTATCAAGCATTTGTGGACAAAGATCCTCAAGCGGGAGAGATAGCTATCGAAGAGCATCTTACGAAGGCTAAACGCAGGGCGAAATACTAAAAAATTAAGGGTAGTTATAAAAAAACACTACCTTAATTTTTTCCTTGAAATCAATTATAATATACTATATAATGTGGTTTACAAGCTAGTTACAACTATATACAGTAATTATACAAGGGAGGATCTACCACATGAAAGTAGTAGTCAAGCGTGATGGAACAGAGGTAAGCTTTAATCCAAATAAGATAAAAACTGCGATCATAAATGCCATGTTGGAGACAAAAGATGGAGTCGATGAGAAACTAGCGGATGATATAGCAAAATCTATCTCAAAACATGTTGAGAGAATTAATCGTAAGATCAATGTCGAAGACATACAGGATTTAGTAGAAGACCATCTTATGGGAAGCGAAAGAAAAGATGTTGCCAAGAAGTTCATCATATACAGATATGAACGGGATAGAACAAGGGATGCTAGAAAGCGTAGGGACGGTAGGATAATATCTGATGAGTTTGTTAGTAAGTTTAAACATGCTCCGACTCCTATGAACCAATTAGGTAGCTTCGTGTATTACAGGACCTATTCAAGGTGGGTTGAGGAAGAAAAGCGTAGAGAATATTGGTGGGAGACCGTTAGGAGAGCAGTTGAATATAACTGTAGCTTAGTTCCGACATCTAAAGAAGAAGCTGAAAAGCTCTACGAGAATGTATTTAATTTAAAGCAGTTTTTATCAGGTAGGACTTTTTGGGTAGGAAGTACTGATGTATCCAAGTATTACCCAATGGCAAACTTTAATTGTTCTTTCCAAGTAGTAGACAGTTTTAGCGCCTTCAGAGATATTTTCTATCTATTGATGGTAGGTTCTGGTGTTGGAATAAGAATATTAAAATCAGATGTAGAAAAACTTCCTAAAATTAGAACTGATATTGAAATAATACATGAATCATATACTCCCATACCAAAGGATTTGCGCCAGGATAATACTTCAATTGAATTTAACTACAATGATACTGTAAAAATAACAATTGGAGACAGTAAAGAAGGTTGGGTACAATCACTAGACTACTTCTTAAAGATTCACTACAGCACTGAATACCGTAAAATTAGAACAATAATTCTTAACTATGATCATGTTAGACCTAAGGGCGAAAGGCTTAAGACTTTCGGAGGAACAGCCAGTGGTCATTCCAGCATGAAGAATATGTTTATAAAAATCACAAAGGTTATTAAAAAAGCTGCTAGCAGATCAACAACCGATAGAGTTAAATTGAAGCCTATCGATTGTTTGGATATCGCTAATATAATAGGAGAGAACGTAGTAGTAGGCGGTGTGCGTAGAACAGCTGAGATAATACTAGTTGATCAAGAAGATAAAGAATGTATTCAGGCGAAGAATGAGCTTTATAAAAAGGTTGGAGAAAAATGGGTTATTGATAATGAAATCGCCCATAGGCAGATGAGCAACAATTCAATTTTCTACACAAAAAAACCCACAAGAGAACAACTTCATTGGCATCTCCAACAGATGAGGTACTCTGGCGAACCTGGTTGGGTTAACCATGAAGCAGGTGCAAAAAGAAGGCCTAACTTTAACGGAGTTAATCCTTGTGGCGAAGTATTGCTCGATTCCAAAGGATTATGCAATCTGACAACTGTAAATGTAATGGCTTTCGTAAAGGATGGAAAACTGGATAAAGAGGGTCTTTTAGAAGCTCAAAGGTTATCAGCCCGAGCCGCATATCGAATGACATGTACAGAACTGGAAATTCCAGAATGGAATGAGGTTCAGCAAAGGGATAAACTCTTAGGCTGTTCACTCACTGGCTGGCAGGATATGGTCAATGCCTTATCATTAACTGTTGAACAGCAAAAAGAATTACTTAGAGAATTGAAAGAAGCAGCAAGGAAGGCTGCAAGTGACTATGCTAAGGAATTAGGTCAACAAGAGCCACTTTTGGTAACCACAGTTAAGCCTGAAGGTACATTAAGTCTTTTACCAGTGGTATCG
>JAAYHT010000114.1 GCA_012735285.1 Clostridiales bacterium
GCATAGGGTTAACACTATTTCCGTTGCGTATAATAATAAATTCTGTACAGTAAATATATTTTATATCCTGACTATCAAAAACAATTATTTCAGTTGTCTCCTCTGGGGATTCGGAATCAGCTGGTTTGGCAACTACTATTGGACCACCTTCAAAAACGTCCTGCATTGCTCGAAATACTACACATAGGCCCTTGCCGCCAGCATCAACAACACTTGCTTCTTTTAGCACTGGTAGCAGTTCTGGGGTGCGCTCTAGGGATTCTTCAGCCTCATCGCAAATTACTCCCCAGACATAGCTCGCAGCTTTATTCTCCTTAGCCGCTAGGCATCCCTTTTCAGCCGCTTCTTTTGCAACTGTCAGAATTGTTCCGTTTACGGGATTTACAATCGATCTAAAGGCTGTTTCCACACCTAATGTTAATGCATTTGCCAGATCTTCCCCGTCTGCAGAATTCTTGCCCTTTAGTCCTTTTGAAAAACCTTGGAATATTAATGATAAGATTACTCCTGAATTACCACGGGCATTGCGTAGCAGCGCGGTTGAAGCAACATCAGCAACTACGCTGATGCTTTGTTCTTTAAGCTGTGAAAGTTTCTGTGCTGCAGCGCTCATGGTCATGAACATATTTGTACCTGTATCGCCATCTGGAACGGGGAAAACATTTAAATCATCAAGTAGTTTCTTTTCTTGTTGTAGACAAGCAGTTGCAGATATTAGTGCATCGCGTAGTGTATTTCCATGGATAGCAACTATATTATTCTTTTCTTTTGTATTTGTCATTCTATTCTCCTGATATATGAAATTGATAATATCAAAAAAATATCTGAGATTCTAATCCCCAGTTAATAGATTTACGGTATTAAAAATAGACTATCTTTTTAAATTATATGATTAATTAAAATCTTTTTCAAGAGAATGGGGTTAAAATAGTATCGATGGTTATTTATGGAGGAAAGCATGGTTATACCAAAGAATATATGGCTGTTGATAGACAAATTACATCAAAATGGTTTTGAAGCATATCTGGTTGGTGGTTGCATCAGAGATTTAGTACTAGGGAAAGAACCAGAAGATTGGGATATATGTACATCTGCGACTATTGATGAAATAAAGGATTGTTTCAAAGGATTTAAAGTTGTAAATACCGGAATTAAACATGGGACCCTTACCGTTATTCATGGAGAAAAACTGATAGAAATAACGGCTTTTAAAAGTTTAAGAGAGGATCTTTCCAGAAGAGATTTTACTATAAACAGCTTGGCCTATTCTAAACAAACAGGCTTGATAGACTATTTTGGAGGGCTGGAAGATATTAAGAGGGGCATAATTCGTGCTGTAGGTGATGCAAGAAAAAGATTTTTAGAGGATCCTTTGAGGATTTTAAGGGGAGTGCGATTTTCTGCCCAGTTAGGGTTTAAAATAGATGAAATAACTGAGCGGGAAATGCTTAAGCGTAAGGGCCTGCTTCAAAACGTTTCTATAGAAAGAATAACGAGTGAATTCAATAAAATACTGTGTCAAGGAAAAAGGACAAAAGATGCTTTAAATAAGTATTCGGAAATAATATTTGAAGTGATTCCTGAAGCAAAGCAAATGGATATTGATGATTGGAATAATACAATTAAGGCTATCTGTTTAATAGGCGATGATATTATATTAAATCTCACACTGTTTTTTCACTGTTTACCAAGTCAAAAGATTATGGAAAGAATGTGCTATGACAAGAAAACAATAAAGGCAGTCAAAACTCTTATAGAATATTTTGATTACAAACTTGAGACTGATCGGATTTCAATAAAGAGGTTATTGAATAAAATAGGGGTTGAAAATTTTAGAAGACTGCTAAAAATCAAGATTGCTGTTATGAAATCTGAAAATCTTGAATCAGCAAACGAAAGATTAAGAACAATAATAAAGACCCAAGAGCTTTTAGAAAAAATAATAAGTAGTAAAGAGTGTTATTCTTTAAGAGATTTAGCTATAAATGGTGATGATCTACTGTCTATAGGTTTCAAAGAGGGAAAGATGATAGGCATAGTATTGAATGCTTTGCTTAATAAAGTTATAGATGAAGAGGTAGATAATGATAAAACTCAATTAATTGAAGCAGCTAAAAGCTATCATATATTTCTATAGAAAGCCTAAAGCATATAGATATATTGAATTTCTAATATTCTCCAGCCTAATATATAATTTTTGTAATAATGAAATTATTTATTAGATTGGAGGTAGGCCGTGAAAAATGTATTAGCGACAAGGCGCGGCATTATTTGTGTAGGCGCTGTTATCGGAATTTTAGCTATTTTACTTCAGTATTTCGGCAACCCTGTGAATATGGGAGTCTGCGTTGCATGTTTTTTACGTGATACTACGGGCGCGCTTGGTTTACATAGGGCGCCAGTTGTTCAGTATGTACGGCCGGAAATCATAGGCTTTGTTCTTGGATCTTTCGTTGCAGCAATTGTATTTAAAGAATTCAGGCCAAGAACCGGATCAGCACCTATAATTAGATTTGTTTTAGGTGCTTTTGCTATGATAGGAGCTTTAATATTTCTTGGATGCCCCTGGCGTGCGCTGCAAAGACTTGCAGGCGGAGACTTCAATGCCATATTAGGACTGATCGGTCTTTTTGTCGGTATTTGGATAGGTACGCTTTTTCTAAAGAATGGCTACAATCTAGGGGTGACACAGAAAACTCGTTCCTCTGTAGGATGGGTTTTCACAATAATTATGATTGGGTTATTAATTTTAGTGTTACTTAATCCCCAAATAGAAGGTGAGTCCCAAAGCGGAGTTCTCTTCTACAGTATAGAAGGGCCTGGTTCAATGCATGCTCCTTTCATCATTTCTATCGTTTTTGGACTTATTATTGGCTTTTTAGCACAAAGGAGCCGCTTCTGTACCATGGGAGCTATACGTGACTTGATTCTATTTAGGCATATGCATCTTTTCTTAGGAATCGCAGGTTTGTTTATCGCAGCATTAATTATGAATTTGATACTCAATCAATTTAATCCGGGATTCGCTAATCAGCCTATTGCTCACACAATGCACATATGGAACTTTGGCGGTATGGTGTTGGCGGGCTTGGCATTTACTCTAGCTGGAGGTTGTCCGGGAAGACAGCTGTTTTTATCAGGTGAAGGCGATGGAGATGCTGCCATATTTGTCGTTGGAATGATCGCCGGAGCAGCTTTTGCTCATAATTTCGGGCTGGCAAGCTCAGGTGCAGGAGCAACAACGGCGGGTATAATTGCGCTGTTTATAGGATTGATAGTGTGTTTGGCAATTGGGTTCACCATGCGAGAAAGGGTATAGGGAGGTTTAGATATGAGTAAGCTTGTAGATGCTCGAGGATTATCCTGTCCCCAGCCGGTTATTAAAACCTTAAATGCTATAAAGACAGCTGATACATCTGAAATCGTTGTTTTAGTTGATACGGATACGGCCAAGGAGAACGTCATTCGAGCTGCTAAATCTGAGAGCTGGGATGAGATTGATATAAAAGAGGAAGATGGGGCATACCGAATTACTATTAGGAAATAAAACTAGAGAATAATATATAACATGATGAAAACCCTAATATAACTAGGGTTTTCAATTATGCAAATTTATAACAATTTTATGTTATAGTTGACAAACATTAACAATTAATTTATCATATATATTTCGGGTTTATAATTTTACAAAAAGCGGGGTATATAATGTATACCCACACAGCATTATATTAAATATTTAACTAATAAATTTTGAACGGATTGGATTTAATACTGGAGAAAAAATGGAGATTAAGATGAAACACCGACAGAAACTAGAAGAACTACGAGATTATTTAAATGAGGCGTTAGAATCGGGTAAGTATTCTCTTGAAGAGTTGGTAGAGCAAAGCAAGGAATTGGATAAGTTAATATTAGAAGTTATGAGAGAGAATAGCAATAATTTGCATGAGAGTAAGACTGATAAGATGAATTAAAAGCAAGTACATATTATGTGGAGTAATTCAGATGAAAGGTCTTGAGAAAATAAAAAAGATTGATTTAGCTTACAAACCAACACCTTTGTACAAATTGAATAATATTAGCCTCATTACAGGAAAGAACATATTTGTCAAACGGGACGATATGACAGGAATAGGTCTTGGGGGGAACAAAGTTCGCAAACTTGAATATTTGCTTGCTGATGCCATAAAATGTGGTGCAGACACAATTATCACTACTGGGGCTGCGCAATCAAATCATGCTATGTTAACAGCTGCATGCTGCAGAAAGCTCGGACTTGATGTTATCCTAGTACTATTGAAACGCGGTGTGACGGAGAAAAAGGGCAACCTACTATTAAATGATTTAATGGGTGTAGAAGTTGTCTTTGTTGACAGTGACAGAACCCAAGACCTATATGCTGAAATTAACCGAATCAGTGATCAATTAAAAGCTGCAGGCAAAACTCCATATACTATTCCTATAGGAGCATCTGTCCCCCTTGGCGTACTGGGTTATGTTGATTGTGTGAAAGAGATGATAGAACAATCAAGAGATCAAGATATTAAAATTGATCATATTGTCTGCTGTACAGGGTCAGGCGGTACCTATGCAGGGCTTTTGCTTGGTGCGAAGCTCTTTAAGCCTGAAATAAAAGTAACAGGCATTGCAGTTACTTTAGATGATTTTTATCCTGTAGTCAAAGAACTTGTAAATCAAAGCTGTGATTTGATTAAGGCAGGTCCAATATCTATAGAAGATGACATTCATCTTTTTAATTATGCAGGCGATGGTTATGCTATTCCGTCAGAACGTGGAAACGCTGCGATCAATCTGATGGCAAGAAATGAAGGACTATTTCTAGATCCTGTCTATACGGGCAAGACCTTTGGTGGTTTGCTTGATTTAATAGATGATGGTTACTTTGAAGAGGATGAGAACATAGTTTTTCTTCATACCGGTGGCGCTGCATCTATTTTTGCCTTTATGTAGCTTGTTAAAGTATAAAGAACTATGCTAAAGGAGGAAGCATTGGTGGAAAGAGATGCAGAACTGCTGAGCAAAGAGCCCCTTTGGACACGGGACTTTATTTTAATATCAATAGCTACCCTATTAATTTTCCTAGGCTTTCAAATGCTTTTACCTGTACTTCCTATATATTCGGTGAAACTAGGAGGATCGGATGCTTGGGCAGGCATGGTAATGGGTGTCTTTACTGTTTCAGCTGTTATAATGAGGCCCATTGCCGGCAGGCTTATAGATAGGCAAGGTAGAAGGGGAATATTCCTATTAGGTTTAATAGTAATTATTTTATCCGTTTTTGCACATAACTGGGCTCCAACAATTCTAATACTCTTGATTCTAAGGTTCATTCATGGTTTTGGCTGGGGAGCTTCCAGCACTGCATCTAGCACAATAGCTTCTGATATCATTCCGAAATCCCGCCTGGGTGAAGGCATGGGCTTTTTCGGCTTAACAGGTACCTTTGGTATGGCCATAGGCCCTGCATATGGACTTTGGTTACTTAAAGACTATGATTTTAACACTGTCTTTTATATTTCATCCGGAATTGTATTAGTTTCTATAATTATAGCTTTGCCTATTAAATATCCTATACTTGAAACATCATTGGAAACTGAAAAAAAGGGGATAATAGAGAAAACCGCCATGCTTCCTGCAATTGTAATGTTCTTTATTACAATGAACTATGGCTCAATCGTTTCTTTTATTGCACTTTATGCAGGCCAAAAGCGGGTTGAAAATATAGGGTTGTTTTTTACTGTTTATGCTGCTGCTTTACTTATTTCACGGCCCTATTTCGGCCGATTGACAGATAGAAAAGGCATTTCTTCAGCTGTGTATCCAGGAATAATTTTTGTGATACTATCAATGTTTTTAATTTATTATGCTAATTCTTTAAGTACCTTCCTTATTGCCGGATTTATTTATGGTATTGGGTTTGGAGCCATTCAGCCAGCCTTGCTAGCAATGTCTGTTCGTAATGTCAGCTATTCTAGAAGGGGTGCTGCAAATGCTACTTTCTATCTTGGCTTTGACCTTGGGATAGGAGTAGGATCTGTTATTTGGGGTATAATAGCGGATTACTTTGGCTATCAAACAGTTTACCTACTATCCATTATTCCGGTTATCGTTGTAGTGTTAATCTATATAATTAGATCTGTGAAGTAGATTTTTTGAAAATATCATATATATAATGATACCAGAAATTAAGACAGACAAAACGGCCAAAATAAGTTAGAATGGAACTATGGA
>JAAYHT010000115.1 GCA_012735285.1 Clostridiales bacterium
ATCTTCAGTTAAACGAAAGAGCTTCACACTGCCAGTATAAAGTACAAACAGCCTGCCACCCTTATCTCCTGCCCTGTATATCATCTCACCCTTTTCGAAACTGCGTGGACGCTATCTCAGCAATCTCCAGCTTTTCCTCATGACTAAGGCCGGCGAAAATAGGAACTTGATCAATACAACTTATATTACAATCGCAATCATGCGTACACTGCATTGAGAATCCTCCTTAGGAAAAATCATCCTGTTAATCTTTAATTATATATATACTGTTAATATTGTAAATCATTTCTATCGAAAGCATCTTCATTTTTTGGGGTTTTGAGTATCAAAGTTAGTGCAGCAATTACTACTGCAAGTCCAATCAAGGATAGCAGAGTTGGTGTTTCTGAAAAGAAAGCAAGACCAAATAGCATGGCCGCAATCGGTTCTCCTCCCGAAGCAAGGATGGAGCTTATGCCAGTTTCCACATGTAATAGTGCAACTGTATAAAGAACATAGGGCAACACAGAGGTACATGCGGAATGAAGCAACATGAAAATAGAGTTCCCGATTGGCGCTGACTCAACGAATTCGCCAATTATATGAAAATCCGTAAAGGGCAAAAGTACTATTGTTACCGTAAGCATGCTATAAAAAGTAATGGTGAAGACCTGATAGCCCTTGTCCATAGCAATTCTAGAAAACACAGTGTAAAGGGCATAAAAAAAGGCGGATAAAAGGCCGATAAAGATTCCCACAAGTGACCATTTCATTGAAGCTGTACTCTCTAAAATACCGCTTGTTAACACACAACCAAAGACCGCCATAAATATACAGCCTACTTTTCGTACCGTAATTCTTTCTTTGAAAAGTACAGATCCCCAGAGTACAACGAATATAGGTGCTAGGCTGAGCAGTACGGCTGCAAGAGACAGTGTTAATCGATTTATAGATTCGTTATAGGCAAGGTTTAGTCCCAGCATGCCCAGTATTCCAGCTGCAAGGAAAACCCATGCATCCTTTATTTTTATTCTTAATAAAGATTTGTCAAATATTAAAATTCCCACAAACAAAATCAACGTAGCAACAGCAACACGTGATAATAAGACTGTGAAATTATCAAAACCAAATGCATATAATCTCCGTACAAAAACCCCAACTGAGCCCCATAGAATACCTGAGATTAGTGGTAAGATTAAGATTAGTTTTTTCATAACCCAAGCTCCTTATAGATGCCTACAAAATAGGCTGCTAACATTTAAGGTTAACAGCCCCATATGGCGGAGCGGGTGGGATTCGAACCCACGTGACGTTGCCGTCGAACTGATTTCGAGTCAGCCCCGTTATGACCACTTCGGTACCGCTCCATATTAATGTACGAACGAGCTTGATTATAGCATAGAATTTAAGCTTTTTCAATTACTTTCACAGCCTTCAGGCACTGAGAATTTGATTGCATTTTCTTGTATAGAGATTGATAGATCATCTGAAATTACTTGGTTTCCGTCTGCACATATCATTGTTTCATCATCAGTTTTAATGTGTAGACTCTTGCATTGAACATAGCTAAAAATTCCTTCAGGGTCTGGA
>JAAYHT010000116.1 GCA_012735285.1 Clostridiales bacterium
TAAATCCTCCTAAAGCCCTGGAATTTCAATATTTCTATGACTTATTGTACCAATTTTTTATCTGGTTTACAAGCTTCTACATAACAAAAATCCGCTTGAAAAAGCGGACTTTGTCGACAGTCTGTAATGAGCCCTTATATGGGGCTCATTTTTTTATTGTAAATTCTACGCATATTACTCCATGTTTGGAAAATAATAATAACAGCTAAAAAGTGTGATTAAGAGAGGATGATATTTATATGAAAGCTACTGGAATCGTAAGGAGAATAGATGACCTGGGCAGAGTAGTAATCCCAAAAGAGATCAGGCGTACCATGCGCATAAGAGAAGGCGATCCACTTGAAATTTATACCGATAGAGAAGGCAGTGTAATCTTAAGAAAGTACTCGCCAATCAGCGAACTAAATCAATTTGCAGGAGAGTTCATAGAATCAGCCTACAATGTTCTAGGAGATGCTGCCATTGTAACAGATACAGACCAAATCGTAGCTGTTTCAGGAGCTTCAAAAAAGGAGTATCTAGAAAAACGCATAAGCCCCGAAATAGAACGCATAATTCAAAACAAGAAGAGCGTACTGTTGACGGGGGAAGATAATGTCCACCCTATAACCAACGAGGAGGGAGAGAACACAGACTATAAGTCCCAGATAGTAGTACCGATAGTAACTCAAGGCGATCCGATCGGGTCAGTTATTTTTTATTCAAGGGAAAGCGGAGATCCCTTGGGCGATGTAGAAATGAAGGCAGCTGAAATCGCAGCTGATTTCCTTGCAAAACAGATGGAGAACTAATAATAGATATATTTTATTCTACAGTACATGAGAGATCCACTTATGCCCTGTGCAAGTGGATTTTTTCTTGTTTATATGCTATAATTTTATCCTAATTGCAGAAGCGGAGGACGGGTTTATGCTTTTTAAGAATATAAATATATTAGATGAAAATTTAGAACTTAAGCAAAATATGTACATTGGCATAAAAGGGGATAAAATCGACTATATTGGTACAGAAATGCCTAAACAGGACTACGGCGAAAGGTATGAGGGCAAAGGCAAACTACTAATGAGCGGTTTTTTTAATTCCCATGCCCATACACCCATGACCCTTATGAGGGGTTACGGTGAAAATATGTCGCTTCAATCATGGTTAAACGATCGAATATTCCCATTCGAAGCGAAATTAAATGGGGAGGACGTCTATTATGCCACTTTGCTAGGCATAGCAGAATCGGTAAGATTCGGTATAGTTTCCACAACTGATATGTACTATTTCTGCGACAGAATGGCAGATGCAATCCTTGAAAGCGGCGTAAAAAACAATTTAGGTAGGGGCTTAACCTGTTTTACCGATGAGGATTTAAAGGATTTAATAGCCTATAAAGAATCCAAGGAGCTTTATGAGAAATACCATAACAGTGGAAATGGAAGAATTAAGGTTGACATGAGCCTGCATGCGGAGTATACTTCCAATCCTAAGATAGTTCGCCAGTTTGCAGAATTCACTAAAGAGATTGGTGCAAACATGCATGTACATGTATCGGAAACTCAAAAAGAACATGAGGAATGCAAGCAAAGGCATGGAAAGACACCCATAGAATATTTTAACGACCTTGGGCTTCTCGACAGCAAGACCACAGCAGCCCACTGTGTCTGGGTTGAAGATAATGATATGGATATTATGCTTGAAAAGGGTGTCACGGTTGCAAGCTGCCCCGTAAGCAATCTTAAGCTTGCAAGCGGTGTATGCAATGTTCCCAGGATGTTGGAAAAAGGAATAAATGTTGCTATTGGAACGGATAGTGTTGCAAGCAACAACAGTTTAAACTATATTGAAGAAATAAAGTTCTTTACTTTGCTGAACAAAGAAAAACACAAGGATCCCACACTGGTAACGCCAAAGCAGGCCCTTTATGCAGCAACCAGAGCAGGCGCCTTAGGTCAGGGAAGAGCTGATACTGGTAAGTTGGCTGAGGGCTATAAGGCGGATCTGATAGTTCTGGATATTTCGGATGTCCATATGTTTCCGGTTCATAACTTGGTCAATAACGTCGTTTATTCTGCTTCAGGTAGCGATGTGGTATTGACCATGGTGGACGGCAAGCCTGTCTACCGTGATGGAGAATACTTGACTATAGATATCGAAAAAGTCAAGTATGAAGTTGAAAATTCTAAAAATAGAATATTAGCTTCTTTAAGCTGATCTATATATAAGGAGACATGATGACAAAGAAGTCATTTTTGCAGGGTGCTTTTATACTAGGTGTGGCAGGTCTGATAATTAAAGTTTTGGGTGCCATATTCCGAATCCCCCTGGCCAATATCATTGGGGATACGGGTATGGGCTATTATCAAACTGCCTATCCGGTATACGTACTCTTATTAACCCTATCAACGGCCGGTGTTCCTGTTGCCATTTCAAGAATGGTGGCAGAGAGGAGTGCCATAGGTGAAACCTACGAAGCATATCGAGTATTCCGCATATCCTTCAGCTTGCTTTTTACAATAGGGATAGTGTCTTCCGGGATACTTTTTTTTGGGGCTGATATGATAGTTAATCGGCTGGGAAACCCTGGTGCTAAATATGCAATGATGGCCATAGCACCGGCGCTGTTTTTCGTTCCCATAATGGCTGCTACAAGGGGCTATTTCCAAGGCTTGCAAAATATGAAGCCCACTGCCATATCCCAGGTAATCGAGCAGCTGTTTCGTGTAGCCGTAGGATTAATGCTAGCAATCTTTCTTACCTCCAAGGGACTTGAGTATGCTGCGGCAGGAGCCTCCTTCGGAGCTACTGCAGGAGCTATAGCAGGGCTGATAGCTATACTGTTAATATTCTTTTATTATAAGAAAACAATAAAAAAACGATTAAGAAGGTCAGTAGGAGGATTAAGGGAAAGAAGCAGCAGGATATTAGCCCAGATACTGATTATTGCAATACCTATAACAATAGGTGCTGCAATAATGCCCATAATGAACACAATTGATGTGGCCATAGTTATAAACCGTTTGTCAGCCAGCGGATTTACCAGTGAGGCTGCCAACAGCCTTTATGGCCAGTTGACAGGGATGGCAGGACCCCTTATCACCTTTCCACAGGTTCTGACCCAGGCCATCTCGATGAGTTTAGTTCCTGCTGTGGCATCGGCCTACAAAAGAAAAGAGATAGAGTTCTTAAGGTATAATGTTGAGCTTGGACTGCGCACTGCCTTAATATTGGGTTTACCCTGCGCATTAGGACTAATGACCCTATCAGAACCTATAATGCTATTGCTTTATCCTGCTCAGCGTGCAAGCGCTATAAGTGCTGCACCCAGCCTGTTCATACTGGCTTTCGGTGTAATATTTTTAGCTACCGTTCAGACCTTAACCGGTGTACTGCAGGGAATAGGAAGGCAGTTAATCCCTGTCCGCAATATTTTCATCGGTGCCCTAGTTAAGGTTGCAATTACCTATGTATTGACAGGGATTCCGAGTATTAATATTCGAGGTGCAGCCGTGGGTACAGTTGCAGCATACATAGTTGCATCCACATTGAACCTTTTGGCGGTTAGAAAATATACAGGTGCAAAATTCGACATGAAATTAACTGTTGCTAAACCACTTACAGCAGCTATCGTAATGTCTGTTTGTGTATATATAGTTTATCGATTTTCTTTCGCAATTCTGGGAAATATAATAGAAAGTGCAAACTTGGCAAATGCTATATCTACAGCAGGCTCTATAGTACTAGGAGCCCTGGTCTATGGTTTTGTGTTGATCTCTATTAGAGCAATAAGCAGCGAGGAATTAAAACTACTACCAAAAGGCGAGAAATTAATTCGAATATTTGCGAGGTTTAAGAAGTAATGTACGAAGATTTATTATTAGAAGCAAAAACAGAAGAGGAAGCGGTAAAGCGTTTGGCTAAGATCATCAGCCTACTAAGGAGTGAGGAGGGCTGTCCCTGGGATAAGGAACAAACCCATGAGAGCCTGAGATCCTGTCTTATCGAAGAGGCTTATGAAGTTGTTGAGGCCATAGACAATAAAGATTGGGACAACCTGGAGGAAGAACTGGGGGATGTTCTTCTGCAAGTAATTTTTCATAGCGATTTAGGCAGAGAAGAGGGTAAATTTGATCTAAAATCTATAGCGAATCGCGAATGTGATAAAATGATACGCCGTCATCCCCATATTTTTTCAAATTTTAAGGTAGATAGTATTGACACAGTCGTTGAAAGATGGGAAAATATGAAACAAAGAGAGGCAAAGATATCCTATACGGAATCTATGGAAAGAATCCCTAAATCTTTGCCGGCTCTAAGAAAGAGTTATAAGGTTCAAGAAAAGGCAGCTCAGGTAGGCTTTGATTGGGATGATGTAGATTCTGCCTTTGAAAAGATTACCGAAGAAACCAAGGAATTAATTGAGGCCTATAAAACGAGAAGCCAAGCCACAATTTTTGAAGAACTTGGAGATCTATTGTTTGCAGTCGTAAATGTAGCGAGATTTCTCCAGGTCGACCCTGAAGACGCTTTGAATTTTGCTTCACAAAAATTTATCAGAAGGTTTAGTTATATCGAAAACAGTGCCAAAGAAGAGGGTCGAAGGTTAGAGGATTTAACTCTTACAGAAATGGACAAGCTTTGGGAGGACTCCAAGGCGCTAGATTGATACAAATGTTTGTGAGGCAAAATAAAAGATATTTTAAAAGCGAAATATAAGGAGGTAAGATACGTGAATAAAGCAGAATTAGTAGCTAGCGTAGCCGAAAAGGCTGGGTTTACAAAGAAAGATGCAGAGGTTGCAGTAAACGCATTTGTAGCTAGCGTACAAGAGGCCCTAGTAAGGGGAGAAAAGGTTCAGCTTATTGGATTTGGCACATTTGAAACAAGACATAGAAAGGCAAGACAAGGCAGGAATCCTAGAAAGCCTGGAGAAATTATCGAAATCAAAGCTTCAAAAGCTCCTGTATTTAAAGCCGGTAAGGCATTAAAGGACGCTGTAAACAAATAATATAGGACTTATATGTTAATAAAGGCAGCTTTAAGCTGCCTTTCAGACTGTCGACAAAGTCCGCTTTTTCAAGCGGA
>JAAYHT010000117.1 GCA_012735285.1 Clostridiales bacterium
ATTCTCCTTCTTATCTAAGCCTATCAGCTTGCCATCCAGGGTTATATGAATATATTCTCCATGTTGGGTTTCTTTTAGCCTAATAGTGCGCACTTTGATGAAGTTATCCATCTTCTGTTCTTTGACTTTTCTAAGGGCTTCTTCATATAGCTCTAAAGAACCTTTTTCTCTGCAGCGGTCACAGACGCAGATCTCAAACACCCTGGTTATGAATGCTGAGTCGCTCTTCTTAAGTACGCTGTGTCCTAAAGTATCTCCGTCAACCTTGTGGTAGTGGGTATGAAGGAGTTTATGAGCCAGCTCAGAGTTTGGTTCTCCAAGATAATCCTCATATACTTTTAATATATCCGGGTTATCCTGGGACTTTCTATACTTAGAAGTCTTATCTATATCTATAAGCACCTGCTGGCGTTTTTCTAATGAGTCGATCTTTTCAGGAACCGGGTGTCCTGCACCAGATATACATCCGCCAGGACAAGCCATGACTTCAATCAGGTCGTATCCTACTTCTTCGCCTTCTACGATCTTTTCAACTATATGCTCGGCATTGTTAAGACCACTAATAACAGCTACTCTTACCTTCATACCGTTAGCTTCTAAGGTAGTTTCTTTAATGCCATCAAACCCTCTTATCTCAGTAAAGTCTAATTGGTCATTGGTCTTAACACCTGTAAGCTCTTCTAAGGCCATGCGCAAAGCTGCCTCTGCTACCCCTCCTGAGTTTCCGAACAGTACTCCTGCACCGGAAACTATGCGGTAGGGTTCATCAAACTCTTGAGGAACTATATCTGAAGGCTTAATAAGCTTAAGCTCAAGCATCTCTATTAACTCACTAGATGTCAAAACAGCATCCACATCTCTTACCCCGTCGCTTTGAAACTCTGAACGCTGAGCCTCATATTTCTTCGCTATACAGGGTACTATCGATACTGCAAATATGTCTTTTTTATCAATTCCATATACCTTTGCAAAGTGGTTCTTTATCATAGCCCCCATCATCATCTGGGGTGATTTGCAAGTAGAAAGGTGAGGTATGAGCTCTGGATACCTTCTTTCTACAAAGTTAATCCACCCAGGACAGCAGGAAGTAAATTGAGGCATTACTCCTCCATTTTTGACACGGTTAAGGAATTCTGTCGTTTCTTCTACAATCGTAAGGTCTGCCGCATAACAGTTGTCGAAGGCCTTGTCAAAACCTAACTTCTTTAGCATGCCGGCCATAAATGAAGATGTTTCGCTATACTCTATGCCGTAATATGATTCGACAATACTTCTTGTAGCAGGTGCTACAAAGCCAACAACTGTCTTTGTAGGATCATTGATAGCTCTAAATACTTTGCCTTTTTCGCTAGTGTATCTTAATGCTCCGCAAGGACAGGCGTTAACACAATGGCCGCAGCTTACACAATCAGTCTTGCTTAAGGGCAACCCGCTCTTTGTGCCTACTAACTGACGTCCATATCTCATATAGAAGGTCAGTATATCTGGACCTACTACTTCTTCGCACGCAGCAATGCAGCGTCCGCAGGAGATACACTTGTTATGGTCTCTGACAATAAAGGGGTGGTCTTCTATGATTGGGAAGTAGGGTCTGTCATGATAAGGCTTTTTGTATATAATTTCATAATTAGTTGCTTCGTTTCTTAAGTTGCAGTCATACCTTGACTTACATCCGCACTGGATGCAGCGTTCAGCCTCTTTTTGGGCCTGCACTTCAGTAAGGCCAAGTTCTACTTCATCGTAGTTCCTCTTCCTTACCTCAGGATCAAGCACCCTCATCTTAGCTCTCTTGATCTTGGGCATCTCTTCAAATTCCCATCTTGGAAGATCCTCTAGTGTACCTCTGCTGCAGCTATAATCTATTTTATGTTCTTTTACATAGCCTTTGCTTAAGTATGTATCTATAGATTCTGCTGCCTTGCGTCCTGCAGCTATAGCTTGAATTACTGTTGCAGGACCTGTAACACAGTCTCCTCCTGCAAAGATCTTGTGTTCTGATGTTTCAAAGGTCTTGCCATTTATATATACATCTCCCCATTTATTTAAGCGTACGGGAAGGTCGTTATACAGGAACCTTGTATCAGTGGTCTGACCTATAGCAGCTATAACTGTATCGCATTCATAGATTGCTTCACTGCCTTCTATAGGTATTGGTCTTCTTCTGCCTGAGCGGTCTGGTTCACCCAGCTCCATCTTTATACAGTGAAGAATCTTTTTATCATCTCTAGCCTCGATCTTTTCAGGCACCATCTGATATATTATCTCTACGCCTTCACTTAGAGCTTCTTCTACCTCATAGGGTTCTGCAGGCATTTCTTCAGGTCCGCGCCTGTACATTATGGTTACCTTCTCAGCCCCGTTACGCAGTGCGGTTCTGGCGCAATCGATGGCCGTATTTCCTCCCCCTATTACAATTACATTCTTGCCGGTATTAGTATCTATGCCTTTAACGTTCTGCTCTAGATACTTAATACCCTGCCAGATACCTTCAACTTGCATCGGGGTAGCTCCCCAGCATCCTATAGCAAGATAGACGGCATCAAAATCCCTCTGTAGGTCTGATAACATTACATGGGTACCTACAGTCTTTCCTGTTCTTAATTTAACCCCCAGATTTAAGATAAGCTGGATTTCTTTATCCAAGGTAGCCTTTGGAAGCCTGTATTCTGGTATGCCATAGCGCATCATACCTCCCGCTTCTGGCTGGCTTTCAAAGACGGTTACATCATGACCATTTATTGCACTGTAATATGCGCAAGTTAAGCCGGATGGACCTGAACCAACGATAGCAATCTTCTTGCCTGATGAAGGCTTCATAGGAGGTTTCCATGGATCTCCGCTATCCATATCTAAATCGGCAACAAATCTTTTAACATAGTTTATTGCCACTGGTTCATCTATTAAATTTCTACGACATTCTGCTTCACAAGGATGGGGACATACTCTGCCGCATACAACTGGGAAAGGATTAGTCTCTTTAATTACCTGCAAAGCTTCTGTAAAGTTTCCTGCCTGCGCATGCCTTAAATATTTTTGAATGTCTACATTGTTTGGACATGCATTTACACAAGGAGCTACGCAATCTGCATTATGGTCGGATAATAGCTGTTCAAGCCTAATCTTTCTATATTCTCTTAATTCAGGGCTGTTAGTGGTTATTACCATCCCTTCCTTTATGGGAGTCTGGCATGATTTTACCTCTGTTTTAACTCCTTCTTCTTCTAGTTCTACAACACATAAACCACAGTTTCCATTTGCTCTTTCCAGTCTTATGTCATAACACAAATGGGGGATATGTATATCTTCCTGTAACAATGCCTGAAGTATAGTTAACCCTTCATATACTTCTATTTGTCGTCTGTTTACAGTTACCTTAATACGGTTCCTATCTTTGATCGATCTCATTAATTTTTCCTCCTTAAAGGATATTCTATGTATTTCAAGCATACCAATTTATTTATCTTTTATCAATCTTTTTTTCAATTTTTTCAAATAATTTTAATACAATCTTTAAACAAACATTGCAATATCAATATTCTGTAATTCTTTAAAATTAAGCACTTAACATAAACTGTAAAATGTTAATAATTAATTTAACAAATAACTTTGATTATTCAATATCATAAAGGGTAAATATATGTAATACATAGAAAGGGGCAAATGAATATGATAAAAGTTGGAGAGATTGCACCGGATTTTAAATTAAAGGACCAGTACGGTAACGATGTAACACTAAGCGAATTTAGAGGTAAAAAGGTACTATTGTCCTGGCATCCGCTGGCATGGACATCGGTATGTACTGATCAAATGCGTGCACTAGATAGAAACTTTGACAAGTTCGCAGAGAAAAACACAGTTGTTCTCGGTCTTAGTGTAGACCCCCAGCCAAGTAAATTTGTCTGGGCAAAGGCAATTTGTCTGGGCAAGCTACAAATCCTATCTGACTTTAATCCTCTAGGCAAAGTATCTCAGGCTTACGGAGTATTCAGCAGTGAACACGGAGCATCAAAAAGAGTAAACATATTAGTTGACAAAGAAGGAAAAGTAAAATGGGCTAAGAAATATGAAATACCTGAGCTGCCTGATCTAGATGAAGTATTTGAGCAGATTTAAATCGAAATGATACATAGTCTTTGCTAAAATAACGGATTCCATCCGTTATTCAGACTGTCGACAAAGTCCGCTTTTTCAAGCGGATTTTTGTTATGTAGAAGCTTGTAAACCAGATAAAAAATTGGTACAATAAGTCATAGAAATATTGAAATTCCAGGGCTTTAGGAGGATTTA
>JAAYHT010000118.1 GCA_012735285.1 Clostridiales bacterium
GTTCATATTTATATAATTCAAAGAGACAGCCCCGTTGACGGCAGCATTCTTACCTGTAAAACTGCCTACGGCGCTGATGCTCTTGATGATTGCATTGGAATAAGCCCAGAGTTTAAGATTCCCGTTCTTTACTTCCACTCTGGAATTATCGATATAGGCGTTAACTTGGTAAGGTGCAAAGGCCTCACCGTAACCGCCGATATAGTTAGCTGCGAAGCTGGCACCGACTGCCACACTTTTTGCTCCGCCCACTGCTCCAGCCAAGGAGCCAATATCGGCCTTATTTAAAGCTACAAGTTCCACCTTGGAATCTGTTATGACTATAGAGTCGGAAATATAGGCCAATACTTCACCCGCAATGGTGTTAACGCTGAAGGAACCATAGCCGGCCACCTTGTCAGCTCCAGAACCGGCAACGGTAACATTCATGATAACAGCCTTCAAGGCAGATTCCAAAGTAAGAGAATCGGCTACAAGCTCTGTTTGTTTTATATATGTATTAACGGTATTGGCGATCAGATTAAAGGCTACTGCAGCACCGATACCAGCCTTTGATCCGGAACCGGAACCTGCTCCCGCCCCAGCCAGAGAATAAATACCTGAATTATCCGTTGCTTTAAGTTCTATATTAGCAGAACTACTTTCGTCCCCTTCATTTATTTTAGTAGCGTTTATATAAGCAGCAGTATCAACGGCAATTGTATTGATCGTAACTGTAATTGCTGCGGCCATACCTTCCTTGCTGGCACCTACAGCAGCCGCAACGGCAATAATGAGATTGTTGACGTCGGCTGTCAGTTGAAGAGTATCGGAAACACAGATGGTTGAGTTGTCAATATAGGCCTTGACAGCATTTCGTTTACTACCAATAGCTTCGATAGGTATATCGTTAAGAGCCACGGCTGTGCCTATTCCGGCTTTTCCTCCGTAACTCACAGCCCCGGCCACGGCAATAATCATGGTGCGGTCAGTTGCAGTCAATATTATCTCCTTGGCCCTTACTTCCGACTGATTGAAAATTGCGGCTATGACTTCGCTGGCAATGGTATTAATACTTACCTGCCCAGCGACACCGCCACTTTCAGTTGAAGTTGTTCCCTCTCCGCTAGCCGCAACGGCTATAATGCGTTCTTCAGCCTCGGCTTTTATCTCCATTTTCTCATCAACTTCTACTTTGGAATTATCGATAAAGGCTTTTGTATTATTAGCAATTCTATTTAGAGCGAAAGACCCTGCCAAACCAGCAGATTTTCCGTCTTTCGTTACAATTGCCGCCGAGCCGCCTACAGCGATTACTCTTGTTCTGTTATGTGAAGTTATGACTAAGTTAGTGCAATTGAGAGCTGCACGGCGGATATATGATAAGACTTCGTCTTGGATATTGTTGATCACTGCTTCAGCCGAAATGCCCACACCATATTTACCACCTTTTTCAGGCGCTTCATTTCCTTGTCCCTCTATCGGCTTAGTCTTTTCTGTGACGACAACGCCGGCCACCGCAACGCTGATGATAAACCCATCATTTTGAGCCTCAATCAAAACATCTCCGGCTTGTACAGTTAACCCTTCTCCGTTTAGCTCGTCATCGTCTTCGCTGTCATGCAAAATGCCGATAACAGCCTGAGTATTACGGCTGACACCGTTATAGCTTCCCGAGCCCCCAATACTGGTGTTTCCTTCGCTGCCTATCGATGCTGTAATCACACCGGATACATTTATAACGTTTGTTTGATCGTTAGTCTTAACTACCACTTTCCCGGGCACAACTATACGAGCGCCATCCATTATTTGAGCAATCGTCTGGTTATTCAAAGTAATCCAGGTGAAGGTCCCTTCAATACCAAACTTCTCTGACTGCCCACCGGCTGCGGAGACCACCACGTTTAAGACCTTGGTGTCGGCTGTGACGTCCAGGTTGTCGGCATATAATAGTACTTGGTCTCCGATCTCTGCCTTGGACGTGTTGTTTTGAATGAAAACAATTAGCGAACCTCCGACGGCAACCGAGCCTTCAGTTCCGGCTCCGCCCAACCAGGCATCTATCTTATATTTCTTTTTGGTATTTAACTCAATACCGGGAAGCTCTATGTTACCGCTGAAATAAACTATTTCATCAATAAGTAGAGACTGGACTTTTACATCCTGTTTCCCTGTACGGTAAACAGGAGTATCTTCGTTAGAATCATCGATTTGATTAATCTGTGCGCCTTCATCTATATAGGCTTCTGCTGAATTATTCCGGACAATAACAGATATGGAGCCACAGGCGCCGACTTTTGCGCCGGCCGCATGGCTTTGTACCCAGAAATTACCCAAATTATCGGCTACTCCTAATTTGTCATCCAAGTAGGTCGTCAGGTGCTTGATAAATTCTACGCTCCTGTATTTCCACCATGCCCCGAGGTCTTCCCATAAATCTGTATTGCTATAGTCAATTGTGTTGAGATCAACATTTGTTAAAGGATCTAAACCGATATATTTATACAAATGTCCAGCTTCTCCACCTGCTGTATGACCATCCTGTACTTCTACTATATCATCTTTCTTTATGCTTACGCCCTTGTCATCGGTCGAGTAATGCTCTCCAAACAGGATTTTAAGCAGCTCTACACCATATTCAAATACGTAATCATTGATAAACTCCGCCTTGACATCAAGGGCTTCAGCTGCGTTTACATCAGCATTGGTGCCAATGAACGAAGTGGCATTGTTTGCAAATACGCCAACAGCTATGGCTGCTGCTCCAGCAAACTTAATCCCTTCCTCTGGATCAGCTCCACCGCCGCCATCGTTCCTCCACCAGGATTCTGACCTTCCTGGCTTTCTTCTACCGAACCAGTTGCTACAACAATAGGCTTATTTTCAGCCCTAGCATGTACATTAACTGAGCCCCTGCTTTTGACAACTGCATTTGGAGAGATGCTTGCCGTAGCTTTATTGGTATCAATATAGGCGGCAACAGCGGCAGCTAGTTCAAAAGTAGGAATCGTGTTTCCGCTTTGTTCCTCGATTTGATCCTTTTTATCTAAAATGTATTTATTAATAAACTCTTTGATGTGCTTTTTAGCGAAATCTGAAATTGGACCAGTAATCTTGGCTTTCAGGTCGTCTGACAGATCTCCCGTTGAACTGGTATTTGCCCCGGCATAGGCATATACACCATCATTCACGGTGGGTATAATGAATAATTTCTTGCCATCTATTTTTTCCCTAGTCGCATAGGCTACAACAGAAATATCACCTTCCACATCTACATTTCCGCCCAGTATGGCTTCCGTCACCCCGTTTTCATAGGAAAAGGCTACAGCTATCCCCACTTTTCCGTTTTCGTCGGTGGTTGAGCGGGCAAAGGTGGAGTTACGATCAATGGTTTTAGCTTCAACTGTCAGGTTTCCGCCTACCTGCAGTTCGGCATTATCTCCTATGTTAACTTTGGAAGTGGATTCTAAGACACTTACAGCTATTCCCGCGCTCAGCCCTTTCATTCCGCCACTGGTGCCGGCAACCTGCAATGTATTATCTGCCAAGGACTTGAGAGTACAGTCGGCGACAGTAATTATGTTGCCATCTACAATTACCTGGGAATCTGTAATGCCAACGCCCACTGCCACGCCGGCAGCAATAGCAATCGGGGCCGCCGCTGCCTCTACATAAGAATAAGACAGGGCTTCAAAGCTAACGGCTTCAATTAGGCTGTTATCGCCTATGGAAATCTTGGAAGTAGCTTTTGCAACTGACACTCCGGCTACTAAAGAAAAGTCTTCAACAAATCCCAAGGTTGTACCGAGTGTCTTGTTAAGCAGATTATGCAGCCATTGAAATTTTTCTTCACTAGTATCTATCACAAGATCCTCGTCGGAATCTTCGGGATGGAATATTTCACTGCTGTTTGCTGTGGCCGTAAAGCTTATATCTTTTCCTTTGATTATGGAATTTTTGCCGACTTCGATAATTGCCTGGGGATGATCTATATCAACGCCGGGAAGTATGTCTATAAAGTCTGTACCGCCGACAGCATAGGATTTTATAGTAATATCGCCGGCAGAGTATTCACTTCCCTCCTCGACATGTGCGAGGATTTTTACCCCGTCCTTGATGTACACCCGTTCGCCCTGTATCAATATGGCGCCCGAAGTGGCCACGGATTTCCCGTCTACATAATCCTTCGAAGATCCTTCCCCTTCCTCAACTTTCCGGGTGGTGATGGTAACTCCTTCTTTGATGATAATCTCTTCGAAGGGTTTATTAAATATTCCCTCTTCCGCCGATTCGATCCCCAGGTTATAACCTGGGTAAATCAAATCCTGATCAATCACGACCTTATTGTTCAAACTGGCCCAGCTGCCGGATATGCCGGAATCCACAACCTGTTCCTCTTCACCGTTTTTAACCTTGATTTTTTTTGGTGCCAGGTAAAAGTCCAAGTCATATACTTTTTCTACTAAAATCGAATCATGCGTTATTATAAAAGACCATGCATACGATTCATAATCATTCCCCGTTACATTAACACTCACTGTGTACTCTTTCCCATCTTCTAACGGGAACTCGTTTAATTTTGAGAATTTAAATATATAGTTGCCATCGTCATATAATTTAGCTTCTCCATAAGATTCATCGTAAATATATCGACCGCCCTCTTCCGAGGTTCCAATTATGTATTCCCCATTCTCATCCAAGAGGTCTATATGAATACCGAGATTTTCACTATTTATGGCTTCTTTAGTCAAACTATCATAAAGGGTACCGGAAATAGTAATATAAAGGTATTGATCTGGAGTGCTTTGGATTCCAGCTTCATCCGTACCAGGTTCCCCGGCATCTTCGCCTGCCTGACCTGTTTCTGCGCCTTCATCGTCACCAGTGCTTTCATCATTGCCGGTGCCTTCGCCTTCATCTACACCTTCATCAGGATCCTCATCTCCACCGGCACCAATACCATCACCGGGCTGGTCTCCGATTCCATCATCGCTTTTCTCGGATTCGTTTCCTTCACCTGCATCCCCTGTTGTGTCACTTCCATTATCGTCGCCAGACGGAACGGCACCATTTTCATCATCAGATGGGTTAGTACCATTTCCGTCATCCGAGGGATTGGTTCCGTTTCCGTCTCCTGACGGATCAGTTCCATCTCCATCATCTGGCGGATCGGTATAATCTCCGCATCCAGTAAGTCCGCTGTCGTCTTCATCACCAGATGGATCGCTTCCGTTTTCTCCGCCAGATGGATCTGTCCCGCTTCCTTCATCCAATGGGTCCGTACCGCTCCCGTCATCCGGCGGCTCGGTACTATTTTCATCATCAATCGGATCTGCCTCACTTCCGCTTCCTGACGAATCAGTCTCTTCGATAGGATTTTCAATTTCTGTAGGAGAGGATGGAGGAGATGTAGGGATATCATCTGATGCATAGGCATGAGAAAGAGGAGCTATAAATACTAATAAGAAGACTCCACATAAGATCAAGCCTAAATGCAATATCCTTTTTTGTGTTTTTTTCTTATTAAACCTGTTCATCACTTTTCTCCTCTTAAACCTTCTAATGAAAATTCCAATATTTTTTAGTAATATCCTTGCTCCTTAACTCACTTAAAGTCAGCCTCTATTAGATCAAGTACTTTCTTGGCCTCAGTAAGCAATACTTCGTTATCAGAGATTTCCAGCACTGTTTCCAAGTCAGAAACCGCTTTTTCTACTTTATTTTCACTTAAATAGGCTATTCCTCTGTTAAAATAGCATATATCCAGGCCAATCCCCAGTTCTATGGCCCGTGTGTAATCTTCAGCAGCTTCAGGATATTTGCTCTGCAACGAATAAAGATTAGCTCTTTGGTAATATGCCCTACCTAAGTTCTCATTCAGCTCAATGGCCCGACTTAGATAAGTCAGGGCATTATCGTAATTATCCATTTTTAGATATGAAAGACCTATCCGATAGTTAACTTCAGCATTTTCGCTGTCGTACACAAGATATTCTTTCCAGTCTTTAATTGCCAAATCATATTGATCCTTTTGGAAATGGGCCAAGGCTCTTTGCTCATAACATAGGAAAAGCTCGGGATATTTTTCAAGAAGAGTAGTAAGATCTGATATTGCCTGGTCGTATGAGCCTTTTTGTAGATAAGTCAAGGATCTGTTGTAAGCAGCTATAATATTATCGGGGTCCAGCTTAAGGGCTTGATTGTAATCTTTCAATGCTACATCAAAATCACCTATGGAAAAGTATGTACCAGCTCTTGATATATAAGCTTCAACATATGATGGATCTAAGAGTATTGATTGGTTTAAATCATCCAAGGCAGCTGGATAATTCCCAATTTCGCGATATGTAGTAGCCCTGTTGTAATAGACTTTTGGGTCTTTATTGTAATTTTTCAATGCCAAAGAATAGTTATCAAGGGCTTTATCGTATTCTTGCTGTAAATAGTAGATAAAGCCCAAGCTATTGTATGCGCTGTATTCCTTTGGGTTTAATCGGATTGCTTGCTTGAAATCAGAAATAGCCGAATCCAGTTTACCTAAACGGCCATGGGCTATTCCTCTGTTGACATATAAGAATGACTGATTTTTATCTATTTCTATGGCTTTTGTCCATTCCGTAGCAGCAGCCTCAATGTTTCCTTCGTTGAATAGGATATTGCCTCGATTGACGAATATCTCCAGAGAGGGACCCTTTAGTCTTTCAACTTCACTCCAGTCTTCCAAGGCCCCTTTATTGTTCCCCAAGTTTTGATTGGCCACTGCTCTCATGCCCCAAGCCTGGACATTGTTTCCGTCCTGCTTGATTACAGCTGTGCTGTCGCTTACCACCTGGTTCCAATTATTCAAAGCCGCACAAATGCTCCCTCTCTCAAGAAGGGCATCTATATTTGACGGGTCTTTATCCAATACTGTATTTAAATCTTTGAGGGCTTTTTCTGGCTGTCCTAAAAAAGCATGCAGTTTGCCGCGAACTAAGAATGCTACAGCCAGTTCCTGATCCAACCGGATGGTTTCATCAAAATCAGCCAAGGCTTGTTTTGTATTTCCAAGAGCAAAATGTTCCTGCCCTCTCTCGAAATACAAGAAGGCAAGTTGTGGAACAAGTTCTATAGCCTGATCGTACTTTTGTAAAGCTTCGGAAAAATCTTGCCGATTGTAAAAATCCCTTCCGGCGGCAACTAGATCAGTTAATGTGTTAATTACATCCTCTGTTAATGACTCTAACCTCTCTGTCGACCCTGCATCTTCAGCTTCAATTAACCCGTCCTGTAGCGCCCGTTTAAAGTAATAATCCATTAAGAATCTGGGCACGGGCAAAATGCTTAAGTCTTCAATCCGAGCTATATTCTGGCTTAAGTTGAGAAATGGCTCCTCTTGATCAGGTGTATAAATTATGTTTTCTTGTTTCGTATTGGTAAAAGCACTCACTATGGTGACTAATACAAATACAATAGCTACAGCAAGCGCTATAGGCTTGTATTTTCTAATCATATCCCTCACCTAGCTGCTTTCCCAAATTATGGATTTAGCTATATTCAAATACATATTATAACATTAATTCATTAAAGTAAATATCAAATTACTTTTTTGGGATAAATAATCCTTTTTTCAGCAAATATTAACAGGGACTGTTCTTTTTATTTGTCTAAAATCTAGAAGAACAGTCCCAATAATTTCTCTGTATCTGAATAGAGTTGTTTAAGCATTTCCACAGCCTCTTTTGTACTGTTTTTATCGGAAGAAAGCAATGTAAAAATCCTATCTACTCTTTCCTTGTAATCTCTCGGTTTTATATTAAAACCATCGATCATTTTAACAGCCTTTTTTTCATTCAAACAGTACTCTTCATTCAGGGCGAATATAACTTGGTTTAGACAAGAGATACTCCTGAAACAATGACCACATACATAATAAATATCATCCTTATCCACATTATTCTCAGCAAACATAAGGGAAAAGGAGGCTTCAAACATAAAGTATTGAATTATTGAATCTTTTATAGCTTTGGGATAGGGTCTGGTTTTAGATTTCAATTCGTAAATTTTGCAATTAGGATCAAAGAGTATTTGACAAATCGAGATTTCGCCCATATACATAACATTCAGATAAGCATGGGGATGGCCGGTCTGGTAGTGAGAAGTAACTTTGCCTTCTATACAATCATCAATAACTTGGGATACTCTTTTTATGTCACGGAATATAAAATCAACATGGTATCCTTGGATTATAAGCCAGCCTCCGCCGTTTATCCAAGGACCCCATTCACCTATAGATGTAACTAAATTATCCCTATGTTGTTCATCTAGTATTGTTGCAATTCTATTGATTTCTGCAACATCAAATCCTTCAGATTCATCGTAATATATGCCTATATCAATATCGGCATTTGGGAGATTAGTGCCTCTGGCCCTTGAACCTCCTAATACTACTCCCACAATGCCCGGAACACTTTCTAATTCTTTAATAACTATATTCAAAATATTTTCAACCACTATAGTTCACATCCACATATATTAGATATCTTTGCAGTTATTACAAATTTACATTCCTCATCCATTTTAGCATATATTTCCTCTAACAAATTAAAAACTATATCTTTTTGACCTCTAACAAGAGTAGACATAGCCCCGACACTATACTCCAGGCCACTTTGCTCAATTAATTCGATTACCTTGTTCACATCAGCATTAGCATTGCTGCTCTGTATAGGCAAAAAAGATATTTCACAGGCCGCTATTTTACCCAAAGTGCACATAGAAATCCTCCTCTTTCACTTGTAGAGAGCTGTCTTTCTATATCCATGCTTATCTTATCCTCTGGCATGTCTGGTGGAATAAACAGGCATTGGCCTGTTGCTTTTGGCTTTTCCGGATACAGATTCCCTAGTTCCTCCATTGTCTTTAAAGATGCATATTTAAAAACAGAATCTTCCTTGAACTTTTTACTTTGATACAATTCTCCCCACTTGCTGTCTCTGTTGATGGTACCGATTAGAATCTTTCCACCCTTTTTCACAACACGAAAGATCTCGTTTAATATTCTTTCAGGCTTGTCGATAAACTCAATCACAGCCATTGATATGACAGCATCAAAGCTATTATCTTCGAATGTCATATCATGGGCATCCATGTTAATGAAATTTATATTTATTCCTTCTTCCTTAGCTTTATTCTCAGCAACTTTTAGCATCTCTTCAGACACGTCGATACCAGTCACATCCAAGCCCTTTTTTGCCAGCTTGATACTAAAATTACCAGTACCACAACCAACATCAAGAATACGCATGCCCTTTTCAGGTTTCAAAAGACTGAATGCAAGTTCTGTCTGAACCTGGTCAGCAAAGGAACCTATTTTAGTATCATACCAGCTATCATATAAGTTAGCTTCACTATCAAATATTTTCATTGTTCTCCACTTCCTTTAAAAAATATCAATTAGCAAATATTTCAAGAATATGTTTCTTTATATCATTAAACAACTCTGTAGTAGTAACCTCTTTATTCCTCGGCCTAGATAAAGGAATCTCTATCTCTTCCTTTATCTTGGCTGGCCTGTCTGAAAGGATATAGATCCTATCAGACAGGAGTATAGCTTCGTCAATATCATGAGTTATGAATAAAACAGAACTATTAAGCTTTTTTAAGGTCCTAAGCAGCCAGTAGTGCATGTAGGACCTGGTGATGGCATCCAGGGCTGCAAAGGGCTCATCCAGCAGCATAATGTCGCTTGAGAATAAATAAGTACGGAGCAAGGCAGCCCTCTGCCTCATTCCTCCTGAGAGCTGAAAGGGATATTTATCTTCAAAGCCATCCAAACCAAAGGTTTCAAAGTAGCCGGCTGCCTTCTCCCTGGCCTTCTTTTTGTCCTCGCCCCTAATTACAAGGGGCAGGCTTACATTATCTATTACCTTCAACCATGGTAATAAGAGGTCCTTTTGGTACATATAGCTTACCCTACCCGTCCTGCCGGTGTAGTCTTGTCCGTTGATTATAACCTGACCCTTATCGGGCAGCATAAGCCCAGATATTATATTGAAAATGGTACTTTTCCCGCTACCGCTAGCGCCTATCAATGATACAAACTCATTTTCCATTAGGTTAAGAGAAACATCTTCTAAAACTAAATTGTCACCAAAGGACTTTCTTAAATTTTTAACTGTTAATTTTTCATTAGGGTAAGAAGTCATTAGTAAACGCCTCTTCTGCATTTAATTTTCTTTCAATAAGATTGTTTTCAAACATCCAGTCGCCAAATAGCTCCCATCTTTCCTTTTCCATTACTCCCCATCTATCGGTTCCTTTCATGTATTCACCTGCAAGGAATTTTTGGCTTGCTATCGCAAGTTCTTTGTCGATCTCGGGAACATTTTCCACTAGAATTTCAGCTGCTTCCTCTGGGTTATTAATTGCAAACCTATAACCTTTTTCGGTTGCTCTTAGAAATCTCTTTACTAGTTCCGGATTATTATTAATTACATCCTCGCTTGTTACAATAACAGGAGTATAGAAATCCAGTTCTGGAACTAATTCCTGTAGCTTGATGAAATTAATAGGCTGGTTCTTAACTTCAGATGCTACACCGTCCCAACCGTAATAAATCCAAGCAAAGTCAACATCTTTCTGGGTTGCTCCAAAGAAGTCAGAAGTACCTATATTGACCATGGTGACCTTGGAAAAATCAGCTCCTGCCTTATCCATAAAACCTTTTAGTACAGCCTCTTCCATTTCTGAGCCCCAGCCGCCATATCTCTTTCCTTCGAAATCCTTTGGACTAGTAATATTCTTCTCCTTAGGGGATGCAAAACCAGAAGTATTATGCTGTATAATAGCTGCGATTGCTTTGACCGGTAATGGGTTTTCCGCTGTCCTAGCATAAGTCATCTGTTCCTGGTGGCTGATGCCGAATTCGCCCTTTCCTGCTGCAATTAAGTCAGCGCTTCCACCCTCTGAGGGCTGTTTAATATCAACAGCTAGGCCTTTATCTTCATAGTAGCCCTTTTCAATGGCAACATATAGGCCGGTGTGATTAGTATTGGGAACCCAATCTAAAAGCACCACTATCTCATCCAATTCATCTGTTTCAGTACTACCACAGCCTGTAAAAACAAAGGTTAGCAACATAATTACTAGTAATATACTTGATAGTTTTCTTGTCATTATATAAACCTCCTAATCTACTTTTTTTGCTCCACATATCTAAACCATGGCATAGATAAGTTTTGAATTATAGTTATTACCTTAAATAACAGCATGCTGAGGATTATAACCACTAGGGTTGCGGCAAAAACCTTGTCAACAGCAAAGGAATGCTTAACTCTGACAATATAGAATCCTATGCCCTTGTCTCCCCCTAGCCACTCCCCTATAACTGCGCCCATAATGCTGTAGGTTGCCGCAATCCTTAATCCGGAAAACAACCCAACCATGGATGCGGGTAGTTTTACAATCTTAAAAATCTGGGCTTTGCTTGCCCCCATTGATTTGAGGAGATTAATCATATCTAGGTCTACAGAGTTTAAGCCTTCTAATAGACTTATAATTATCGGGAAAAAACATACAAGTACAACCACGATAATTTTAGGTAGCATTCCAAAGCCAAACCATAAGATAAATAAAGGTGCAAGTATAATGATGGGAATGGTCTGAGATACAATTAAAAGGGGATATAAGGCTTTTTTAACAGCAGGGAATCTATCCATAGCCATGGCTAATATAAGGGAAAATATTATTGCTATTGCAAAACCAGTTAAAGCCTCTTGCAAGGTGACTAAAATATGCTCCTTCATATCGGGTATAGTTGTAACAAAAACTTTCAATACATCTATAGGAGATGGCAGTATAAAGCGTGGAACAAGTCCACCTCTTACAACAGCCTCCCATACAGCAACTAGCAACAATACAAGTATTAACGGTATTAACTTATTACTATTTTCCTTTTTTACTTTCATCTTTATCCCTTAGTATTTACATAATTCAAAATCCCTTACCTGATAACAGATAAGGGATTTTATAAATACGCCACCATTTCCTATATTCTCCCTACGCCGGCATTATCCGTATCAGGTGTATGGGTCGGAATCTCCAGATTCCCTCTCAGCCGGTTCCCACCAGCTCCCCAGATTTTTAGTTTTCTAAATTATATTACACACAACTATTGTTGTCAAACAAAACTATAATATTATTTCTGAATCATAAATTACAGAACCTGCATCATCATAGGCCTTAAGCCCTGCAAATATCTGGCTAAATAATACTTCACTCTCATTCTCTCCTTGCCAGATAATATAAAACATATCCTCATAGAAGGTATCGCTGCTGTAAACTTGAATTTCTCCCTCTGCATTTTTCACTTCTATATCAACCCGAGCAATTGAAGAATCATTGCGCATACCGTAAACAATCCAATTATTCCCTTCAGAGCGATAAGAGGTAAAAACGGGACGATCTTCATTATTGGGGACTCCATGGCCCGCTCCATAACGCCAAAACACACCTAAGGATCGTTTTATGGGCGAACACGAAATCATGCCCTCATAACGAGTAAGAAAGTATCGGCTGTTTCCATGATCAAAGCTGTGAACGATTTCCGACGGACCAAAATGTAGATCTCGCTCTGAAGCGTGTAGTGCCTGTACAGGTGAAAAATACAAGCCGTTTAGCTTCATGAACAAAAACAGAAGTACAACTATTATTACAAGATTCCGAATGGTCTTTTTTAATCTAGTCATTATAAGCCACCTTCCCTAGCGGAATTTCTACTTTAAAACAGCGTCCAGCGTAATCATATTCTAGGATCAGTTTTTCTTTGTCAAAAGGAAAATCCTTAATAGATCTACGTCCACGTGTATAGAGACCTGCTGTACTTCGCCCGCTTCCTGTGAAATATATTTCTCCATCCTCATCTTTGAGTTCACCAAGATTATTGAAGGACCAGCCATGCAAGCCTGAAAAGCTAAGATTATAGCTGGAATAAAGTACATGCAGGGTACCGTCTTTAGTCTGGACCACATCGGTAATACGAATGCGTCTGTTATCCAGTTTTATGAGTTCATTGGGCTCCACATGGCGCACATAGGCTTCCTTAGGAATATCCCTTATCGGATGTTCGAACAAAATGGTCCATCCACTAAGGAGCAACACAGGTATAAATTGCAAAACCACAATAACGCAGAGCAATACCAACACAATCCGACTGAAATACCATATATATCCCAAGACCGGATTGTGCTGGCGGTTTAGTGCAATGCCAATTTCATCGGGATCTCCCATACGCTCCAAAGCAGCTTTCTCCGCCTCTTGCTGTGATAGTCCTTCCTCTTCCTGCAAAAACAGCACACTGTCCTCAATATGGCCTGCAAGCTCCTGTTCTATTTCATACCGGTCGGGAATAAAATGAACCCTCTTAACGACTTTTTTGATAGACTCCCTAGTTGAAGAAGATTCCTGTCTTTTAGGCGATGGCATTTACTTCACCGCCGATCACTTTATTCACTGCGAAGGAAAAACGCTCCCATTGGGCTTTTTCTTCTGCCAGCTGCTTAACGCCCTTTTTTGTTATAGTATAGTACCTCCGTTTCCGCCCGTCAGATTCTTTATAATATGATCTAATATAACCTTCATTTTCCAACTTGTGCAGCACCGGATACAATGTTCCTTCTTTGAATGAAAAGGTATTATCCGAACGTTCCTCAAGTATTTTTATAATTTCATAGCCATAGCAGTCCTGACTCTCCAACAAAGAAAGTAATAAAAGCGGTGTACTACCTCCTATAAGTCCTTTGTTTATAGCCATTTTGAATACCTCCATAACTTACATGGAAAAACTATGCATAGATTATCTAGGTATATGATACCTAGAGTATCTATGTATGTCAAGAAATAATTTCAAAATATTTAAAATATATATAATTTGATAGTATAATAGTCATAACTTAAACTGTCCTATTTTAAGTAAAGTTGAGCTTTAAGAGGAGGAGAAAATGTTAAAGTTAAATTTAATTGATACAAGCAGCTTTAAACAAAGATCTAATGTAGATTTTATTTCCCAAGAAACAATAAAGAAAGTGATTGATTTTCATA
>JAAYHT010000119.1 GCA_012735285.1 Clostridiales bacterium
CAACATTTATTATAGATCCTCTAAATAATCTTTTAATTTTTTACTTCTGCTTGGATGGCGCAATTTTCTAAGGGCCTTTGCTTCAATTTGTCTAATTCTTTCACGCGTAACATCGAATTTTTTCCCTACTTCTTCTAATGTACTAGCTCTTCCATCGTCTAGACCAAATCTTAATCTTAGTACCTTTTGTTCTCTTTCAGTTAAGGTATCTAGTACTTCAACGAGTTGTTCTTTAAGCATCGAAAAAGCAGCCGCATCAGCAGGAGCAGGAACATCTTCATCTGGTATAAAATCTCCAAGATGACTGTCTTCCTCTTCGCCGATCGGTGTTTCTAATGAAACGGGCTCCTGAGCTATTTTTAATATTTCGCGTACTTTTTCTTCAGGGATGTCCATTTCGCGCGCAATCTCTTCAGGGGTAGGCTCTCTGCCATATTCCTGTAACAGTTGTCTTGAAATACGTATTAGATTATTTATAGTTTCAACCATATGCACCGGTATTCTTATAGTTCTTGCCTGATCTGCTATAGATCTTGTTATCGCTTGTCGGCTCCACCAGGTAGCATATGTACTGAACTTGAATCCTTTTCTCCAGTCAAACTTATCTACCGCTTTTATTAATCCGAGGTTACCTTCTTGGATTAAATCCAGGAATAGCATCCCTCTGCCGACATATCTTTTTGCTATGCTTACTACTAATCTTAAATTAGCCTCACATAGAATTCTTTTTGCTTCTTCGTCTCCTTGTTCCATCCGCTTCGCAAGTTCTATTTCTTCTTCCGCTGTTAACAAGGCGACTTTTCCTATTTCTTTTAGATACATCCGAACCGGATCATCTACGGCGATTCCCTTGGGAAGGGTAGCCTCTAAATCTATTTCTCCCTGTTCGGTAACCTCTTCGACTTCTGATTCCTCCTCACTTTCAGGAGCCATGATATCCAAGTCATCTGGATCAGAATCAGAAATCATTTCAATCCCTAAAGAGATTAAAGTATCATAAAGATCATCCATTTGGTTCTTGTCAAGATCTATATTCTCCAAATGGTCTGATATCTCTTGATATGAAATGCTTCCCTTCTTTTTAGCTTTTTCTATTAGGTCATGAGCATATTCTAATTTCTTTTCTTCGTTCTGATCAATATCGAAACTCATTCTACGTCTCACCTCTATTTTTTCGCTGTATATCAATTAATTCTTTAGTCAATTCCGCGATGACATTTGCATCACTGTCATCATTTAATATTGATAAAAGTTTAATTATTTCATTCTCCCTTTTTTTTCGTATTATTCTGTTAATATGTTCTATACAATCCTCAAAGACCTTATCATGTTCATCTGCAATCTCAATATTATCTATAATATCTTTTAGAATTGCATTTTCCTTTTCATCGAGGCTATCTTTAACTTTTTTAATATCTATATCATCATCTTCTTTATAGAGTGAATATAGGATTTCATAAATATGATAGTATGTAGGACTTAAAATTTTTTCTAAGTAGGGTTCAAGCTTAGGTATATAACTACTTCTTTCTAGCATTAGCTTTATTAAGTTCTTTTCAAGCAAGCTTGCCCCTTCACTAGTGTATTTATCCTTTTTTTGTGTTTTTATAACATTTTGGCTGTTATAATTCCGATTATTTCCATATACCTCCAACCTTATAGCCCCTTCAGAAATCTTTGTATCTTCGGCAATCTTTTTTATGTAAAAGTCGGCTTCTACAGGGCTTAAAGGTTTTAATATTCTTGATGCCTCTTTTAAATAGTTTAACGCTCCTTCTGTGGTGCTTATATCTAACTTGCTTTTCAACAAGTGAAGCTTGTAATCAATAAACGGCATTGCCTTGTCTATTAGTTCTAAGAATGCTTCTTTACCGTTTTCATTTATAAAATCATCGGGGTCTTTTCCTTTACCCATTTGTAATACTTTTACATTACAGCCTACGGAATATAGTATGTCCATACCTCTTAAGGAAGCCATCTGGCCTGCCTCATCATCGTCGTAGGCCAAAATTATATTCTTAGTATATCGTTTAAGCATATTGACTTGGTTCTCTGTTAAAGCCGTTCCTAAAGTGGCTACAACATTGCGAATGCCATGCTGGTAGAGTGATACTACATCCATATATCCCTCTACAATTATGGCACAATTCTCTCTATTTATATCCTGTCTTGCTAAATTTAATCCATAAAGGCTGTTTTTCTTTTGGAAAACTATTGATTCTGGCGAATTTAAGTACTTTGGCATACTTTCATCAATAGCTCTTCCTCCAAAACCTATTACTTTTCTTCTAGTGTTTATAATAGGAAATATTACGCGATTTCTAAATCTGTCATAATACCTCCCATTCGATTTTGAAATTAAGCCTAGACTTAGTAACAGGTTAATATCTGTCCCTTTGTTTTTAAAGTAGTTGAAAAGACTCTGCCATTCACCGTCAGCATAGCCTATTCCAAACTTTTTTAGAGTTTGATCGTCAATACCTCTATTTTTTAAATAATCATAAGCGACGTTTTGCTTCTGTCTAAGCTCTCTGTAAAAAAATGCGGCTGCATCCCTATTTATCTCATATAGCTCTGATTTCTTCCCTTCGGAATAGTACTTAATACTATCTATTTGAACGCCACACTCTGTTGCCAGCGCTTCTAAAGTAGAGCGAAAATCCATATTATGATAACGTTGATAAAATTCTATTACATCACCTGAGGCACCACATCCAAAACATGTGAAGATCTGCTTGTCCTCGGAAACAACAAAAGAAGGTGTCTTTTCATTGTGAAAGGGACAGAGGCCTTTATAATTCATGCCTGATTTTTTCAGAACTACAAATCGTCCAATCACATCTACAATGTTACACCTGCTTTTAATTTCATCGACTATGTTTTCATTTAACCCCATACCATCTCTTCCCTATATATAGCTCCACAATATATATTCGACAAAATTAAGGGGATTCCTCTTTTTTAAAAAGATTTTCTACTTCCATGCGGTAGGTATGAATAATTTCTTAAATAAATTCACGGCATAGCGATCCGTCATGCCAGCAATATGGTCTTTTACTATCTCTTCTACCCCAAATTCGGATATCATCTCTTTTGTTTCTTCAGGAAGTCTATCCGGTTCTTCTTCAAAATAATCGTATAAAGTATAAATCATTGTTTTTATCTTATTTAATTCTTCATCTTTTTTTACTATCTTACTATGATAAACATTTTCAAACATAAAATTCCTAAGCTTATCCATGTAGTAGAGCTTTTCTTCGCTCATCATTATTTTATTTTTATTATCACTATTTTCAACAATATCACTTACTAAAGTGCTTATTCTTGAGCTGTGATTCTGCCCAAGAATTTTTAGGCAATCTTTTGAAAGCTCATCTTGCTTAATAACTCCGCTTCTGAGCGCATCGTCAATATCATGATTTATGTATGCAATTCGATCACTAAATCTAACAACTTGTCCTTCAAGAGTAAATGGAATCTGATCGCCAGTATGATTTAATATGCCGTCCCTTACTTCTATGGTCAAATTCATTCCCCGCCTATTTCCTACTGATTCCAAGTAATCTACTACACGAAGGCTTTGTACATTATGTTTAAATCCCTTCTTATGTCTAGTATTTAAAAATTCCTCTCCATTGTGTCCAAAGGGTGTATGTCCAAGGTCATGTCCCATAGCTATAGCTTCAGTAAGATCTTCATTAAGGGCCAAAGATCTTGCTATTGTTCTTGCAATTTGAGCTACTTCTAGAGTATGAGTTAACCTTGTACGGAAATGATCCCCCTCTGGAGATAAAAAGACTTGGGTTTTATGCATAAGTCTTCGGAAAGATTTTGAATGGACTATTCTATCTCTGTCCCTCTGGAAATCTGTACGAAATTTACAAGCTTCTTCATCGAATAAACGACCCTTCGATTCAGAAGATTTTGCAGCATATGGTGAAAGTAATTCTAACTCTCTTTTCTCAATATCTTCACGAAGAATCATGTAATGCTCCTTTTTTCTTCAAATCGTATCATAGCCCTAGGCACTTTTCAAGAGAAGCGCCTACCGCCTTATCAGCTTCTTTAAAATAGTTTATAATAGTTTTTTGTATTTTTTCATCTATGAATAATATATCCTCTACGATATTATCAATTAAATTTTCTTTATCCTGTTTGCTCATAGATTTTAGCCTAAGTGATAATTGGTCATTCTTCATGCTGCTATCGTAAAACATATCTTTATCTGATTTCATTTTAGTATGCTCGCTTAACTGTGTTTCATTTATGCCAAGCCTATATCTTTGTTCATCTCTTGAGATAAAAGTCATTGCTATTAATAAGGGTTCCTGAGACAATGAAATACCTGGAATCAGGTTGCCGGGCGAAAAGGCAGTTCTTTCAAATTCTTCATAATGATTATCCAACCCCCTGTTTAATATCATTTTACCTACCCGGATAAAAGGAACCAGTGACTCAGGCCAGACACATACTGGATCGAGCAGGAATGCCTCTTTTTCTATTTTCTGTTTTGTAGGGATAAGCTGAACACAAAGCTCATATGAAACATCATTGCCTTCGTCAAATGCGTTTATTAAATCCCTAGTTGCAGCATCAGGATCATAACCTGCTAAAAATTCAGCCTCTTGTCTGTTAATATCACTTACTCCCAACAGTGGTTTCCAGTGATATCTTACCCAATAGCGTACACCTTTTTCGTTTTCCCAAACATAAGTATTTACGCTGTAGCCTTCCATTGTCCTATAGCTTTTAATTGTCCCGCGGTTTGAAAAAAGCCATGTAACAATATGCATAGCCTCTCTATTTTCCGCAACAAATTTCCAAAAACGCTCAGGATCTCGCAAACTTGTTTTAGGACAAGGGCTAAGTGCATCTATGAGTGCAGGGTATTTATTTGGATCCCTTATAAAAAACACAGGAAAATTAATCCCCATTAGGTCGTATATCCCATCATGTGTTTTGAACTTTACACAAAAACCTCTTACATCCCTGACAGTATCTGCGGAACCTGCCCTTCCCATCATTCTAGAAAAACGCACAAACACCGGCGTTTCTATGTTTGAATCTTGCAAAAAACAAGCTTTTGTATAGTCTTTCATTGACATGTATGGAATAAAAATACCATGAGCACCTGTGCCCTTAGCATGTATTAACGGTTCCGGAATCCTTTTTCGGTTCATAAGGGCCAGATTTTCAATCAGCTCAATGGTTAGCATTGCTCATTCCTCCATAGCTTTTTTATCAATATATGCAGGAGGAATTGAAGTTGGTGCAAGGTCATTGACGGCCTGTATGTCCAAAGC
>JAAYHT010000120.1 GCA_012735285.1 Clostridiales bacterium
AGGCGGGTTCGCCCTTCTTGTCAAAGGCCTCCAGAAACACATTAACAAGGGCTTCGTTATTGTTACTGTCAAACTTGTGGGTACTGTATTCAATAAAATAATAGATATCTGTGTCATCTTCCTTTGTGGAGACCTGGTCTAATCCTCTTTTATTATCAAAAATAGCCGATCTAAGCGCTTCTATCTCCTCCTCGCTATTACCATTGGAAATGGTTAATCCAAGTAGGGGCTCGTCTTCAGAAAGTATGTAGGGTCCGAACTTCCACTCCTTAGATTCTTCAATAATATCGGACATCTCTTCCATGTTTATTAGGCCTGATAGGCTTGATAAATCTTCAATCTTAATATCACTTGCATCCTTTATGTATAGACTACTCAGGCTTGTTAATTCAGCCAAATCTTTTACACTTGTTACTTGGCAGTGCTCCAGGTTAAGTATGGCCAAGGATTTTATATTACCTATTGGTTCAAGACTTTTTATGGACATAGGCTTTGTAGAATCCATGCCAGAAATATCTAAACCTACCAGGGGTAAATCCTTAAGAGGGCTAAGGTCATATGTATCGTATTTCTTCTCTGTAAAAAAATCATCGATCCTGAGATATTTAAGGTTGGTAAAATACTTAAGTGGAATTAAATCAGAGTTTGCGGGATTAGAAATATATAAAGAAGTTACTTTCTTAGGATCAACCACTATAGAGTCCTTCTCCTTGGATATAACAGCGCTTGCGGGTGCAACCTCCCCATAGAGACTGATGCGAACTTCATCTTCTTTGCCAGAGATACCCTTGGAGGAGCATCCCGTTAGTAGCAATATAGTTAAAAGGCTTACAAGAAGTAGAACTGAGTATGTTTTTTTCATGATAATTCTTTCATTCCTTTCATTTTTTTTAGATACTTACCAGGACGAAGGACCTTGGCTACACCAAAAAAACACAAAGATACTAGAATTATAACCAATAGATTCCAGGAAGACAATATAAATTTTACCCCCAATTAGAGTGAAATATGGAGTACCCAATGATAGGAATAAAAGGTTGATATTTTTGTTTTTATGGTAATATTATAATAAGAACAAATAGAGAAAAAGAGTGAGCCATATGTTTTTTATAGGGATTTTTGGTATACAGGACAAAGATAAATATATAGGAACTTACAACAATATTGTATGCCCCTCGTGTGGGAGATTAGCAAGGTATGATATTCATAAGTCCTACAGATATTTTCACATATTTTTTATACCGACTTTCAAGTGGAAAGTTAGATATTTTGCAAAATCCTCTTGTTGCGGTTGCCTTTATGAGTTAGATCCACTGGTTGGTATGGAGTTTGAGAAAAATCCTGACACCGTAATCAAGGAAGAGAATTTACAACAGATCAATTTCTATTTACCCTTCAAGCATTGTTTACATTGTAATGCCGATATACCCTCAGAGTATAATTATTGCCCCTATTGCGGTGGTAAATTGTAACACTAAGTTATACAAAAGGAGGACCTCACTATGCGACATAAAATTCAAACCACTAAGCCACAGCAGTTCATTGATATAACCAATAAGGTAGCTGAAGAGGTCAAAAAAAGTAATGTAAAAGACGGGATCGCAGTAATATATGTACCCCATACGACAGCCGGAGTCACCATAAACGAAAATGCTGATCCGGATGTTGTGAGGGATATTATTTCTACCTTGGACAAAACATATCCAGTATATGGAGAATACCTCCATTTCGAAGGAAACTCCCACGCTCATATAAAGGCTTCTATTATGGGCTCTTCTTGTGTAGTTATGATTCAGGGCAGTAAACTTCTATTGGGTACCTGGCAAGGCATCTACTTTTGCGAATTTGATGGGCCTAAGAATAGGGAGTTTTATGTGAAGATTATTAGGGATTGATTATAAAGATTTAAATAGGAGTAGCTTGGCTACTCCTATTTCCCGTACATTTTTAGTGCATCTTCTACTGATAGGTTAAGGGCTGCAGCAACTCCTTTTCCGTATTCAGGGTCTGCTTGAGTACAATTATAGATATGTCTTAACTTTATTATTTCCTCAGAATCACCCATGGCTCTTGCTGTATTTTCAAACAATAATTGTTGCTGCTCTTTACTCATAAGCCTAATCAATTTACCTGGTTGAGTATAGTAATCATCATCGTCTTCTCTGAAGTCCCAGTTATCTGCCGGGCCATTTATTTCAAGAGGAGGTTCTTTATATTCGGGCTGTTCTTGCCATTCTCCATAGCTATTAGGTTCATAGGCTAAAGTACTACCGGCATTGTTATCTACCCTCATCTGACCATCTCTATGGTAACTATGTACTGGGCACCTTGGAGCATTAACTGGTATTAGATGATGGTTAACCCCTAATCTGTAGCGTTGCGCATCGCCATAAGCAAACAGTCTACCTTGAAGTAATTTATCTGGTGAAAAGCCTATACCTGGAACAATATTGGCAGGATTAAAAGCCGCTTGTTCAACTTGGGCAAAGAAATTTTCTGGATTCTTATTTAATTCTAAGACTCCAACTTCAATAAGTGGGAAATCTTTTTTGTACCAAACCTTAGTTATATCGAAAGGATTATAGGGCATATTTTTAGCTTGTTCTTCGGTCATTACCTGAATATACATTGTCCATCTGGGGAAGTCTCCCCTTTCTATTGCTTCGTATAGATCGCGTTGGTTGCTTTCTCTGTCCTTTGCGATTATAGCTTCTGCTTCTTCATCAGTCAGGTTTTTGATACCCTGGTGTGTATGGAAATGGAATTTTACCCATACACGCTGGTTTTCAGCATTTATCATACTGAAGGTGTGGCTACCAAAGCCGTGCATATGCCTAAAGGAATAGGGGATACCCCTATCGCTCATAGTTATAGTAACTTGGTGTAAAGCTTCGGGTAAACTTGTCCAAAAATCCCAGTTAGCATTTGCACTCCTCATACCAGTTTTAGGATCTCGCTTAATTGCATGATTTAAATCCGGGAATTTAAGGGGGTCGCGGATGAAAAATACTGGTGTATTATTGCCAACAAGGTCCCAATTTCCCTCTTCTGTATAAAACTTAATTGCAAATCCTCGAATATCCCTTTCGGCATCAGCTGCACCGCGTTCACCAGCAACCGTTGAGAAGCGAACAAATACATCTGTTTTTTTGCCCACTTCTGAAAACATTTTCGCTTTTGTGTATTTTGTAATATCATGCGTAACTGTGAATGTACCAAAAGCTCCCGACCCTTTGGCATGCATGCGTCTTTCCGGGATAACTTCCCTGTTGAAATGCGCCATTTTTTCTAAGAACCAAACATCTTGAACTAGAACTGGACCCCTTGGACCCGCCGTCATAACATTATTGTTATCTGCTACAGGAGCGCCAGCGGCTGTAGTTAGTTTTTTCTTCTCATCCATATTATTTCCTCCTTCATAATAACTCTTTTAACTTATACCCTTAAAACTAACCTTTAACTATGTAATTCTAAATATTTAAAAAATTCAGAAAGGAAGTTTGGATATATGATAGGCATATAAGGGCTTTACTAAATGGGTTTAAGGCCGATAATGAATATAAGTGGATATAAAATAATAAGAGAAAGGAATGTTAGCATCATGCTATGGAAAGACAATTATGAACTTGGAGTTCCAGTTATAGATGCGCAGCATAAAGAATTATTTAGGCGCGTCGAATCCTTTTTACAAGCATTACGGTCAGAGGTTAGCTGGGATGAGAAAATTCCGAAGATAAACGGAACACTTGAGTTTATGAAAGGATACGTTGTGGAGCATTTTCGTGATGAAGAAGAGTACCAGAAAAGTATCAATTATCCTGGATATGGATTTCATAAACAGATACACGACGGTATGGTCAATTATGTGCAAGAGGTTTCTAAGCAATATGAACAATCAGAAAGTAATGAACGGCTAATGCAAGAGTTTGGGGGAAGACTGCTTGCATGGCTAATTAATCATGTAGCTGCAGAAGATCAGCGCATTGCAGATTATGCTAAAAAGAAAGGGATGAGCGGAAATGAAGGATAAACTACATAGAGCACTAATCGATGCAACACATAATGTATTTGAACTGATGTTTAATATTTCAGAGCTTTCCGATCATCCGATAGATAATTTCAAATATGACGATGAGGTTAATATTGCTATCGGTATTGTTGGAGACCTTGAAGGAGTAGTTATTTACCGTTTTCCAACCTCCACCTCTCTTAATATGGTAAAGATTATGAGCGGTATGGAGTTTGAAGAAGTGGATGCTTTTGTTACTTCTGCCATATCAGAGATTGCGAATATTATAAGCGGTAATGTTGTAACTGCACTTTCTAATGACGACATAAAATGTGATATATTACCGCCGGTTCAGTGCGAAAAGCATGGAGAAAAGGAATTTGAAATAGAAACAAGTCGTTGTATTGGTACGGCAATCGGTGACATATGTTTGGATGTAAGATTGAATAGGGCCTCTTGATCTTATTTATAAAGGGGAAGCATGATATTTAGAGGTGGTATTTGACACCGATACTCTTAAAGGTATCAGCAGCCAGACTTCTACCGATATCCAAGTCGAAATCAAGGATGTTTCCAAAGAGCATCAAGAGAGCCTTCCCGATAAAACGATTTCACTGACAGTAAGATCCGGTGATAAGACCATATCAAACTTTGATGGAAAGGTTACCGTTTCACTACCTTATGAACTGAAAGAGGGAGAAGATCCAGAGGACGTGACCGTATGGCACTTGGTGGATGACGGCACTATGACCGAAATCCCTTGTACTTATGACCCGGTGACAAAGCTGGAGGCTTTTAAAGTGACCCATTTCTCCCAGTATGTGGTGGGCGTAGCAAATACGAAGATCTGGGTTAATCCCTTCACTGATGTAACGGAGAAAGATTGGTTCTTCAGCGCAGTTGAGTATGTCAATAAGAATGGACTATTTGCTGGTACAGGTACCGCCACCTTCTCTCCCAACAGCCCCATGACACTGGCGATGCTTTGGACGATTCTGGGCCGCTTGGAGGGACAAAGTCTTTCCGGAAGTGGCGTATATGATGCGGCACATAGCTGGGCAATGAAAGCCAGCATTACGGACGGCACCAACCCTTACGGAAATATTACCAGGGGACAAATGGTTACTATCCTGTGGCGCTATGCCGGATCTCCCAAAGCTAGCAACAATCTGAGCAAATTCTCTGACGCGAACGAAGTTGCAAATTGTGCAACCGATGCCATGGCCTGGGCAATAGACAAAAGTGTTTGCGCCTCGAAGAAGAGGCGCTTTTATTATGAAGGTGTTGAAGTATTATTTGGAAAGCTTTATTTTATAAATAGAAACAATTTCTTCTTTGAGGCGGACTGCAATTTATATAATAAAGGGGCTGATTACATGATTAATAAAAATGGCATACGCATTATTTACGGTGATAATCCCAAGCAAATGGTAAAAGATTTGCTTGAAGCTATAAAACTTGAAGAGGAAATAGATAAGAACGTCTTTATAGGTATTAAACCAAATCTCGTTGTTGCAAAACCTTCAAGCTCAGGCGCAACAACTACACCTGAAATAGTGGAAGGGCTAATTGAATATTTAAAATCAAAAGGTCGAGATAATATAGTAATTATGGAAGGCTCCTGGGTGGGAGACAGGACATCGAAAGCGTTTAAAGTATGCGGGTATGAGGATTTATCTAGAAAATATGATGTTCCTCTTATTGATCTCCAAAGAGATAATTATAAGAGTTGTGAAATAAATGGCTTGGAGATAAAGATTTGCGATTTTATAACAACAGTTGATTATTTAATAAACATACCAGTTCTCAAAGGTCATTGCCAGACAAACATAACCTGCGCCTTAAAAAATATGAAGGGTTGTATTCCTGATTCGGAGAAAAGGAAGTTTCACACCATGGGCCTGCATAAGCCTATAGCATATTTAAACAAGCTGATAAAACAAAGTCTCATAATTGTTGATGGTATGAACGGTGATCTTAATTTTGAAGAAGGCGGCAATCCGGTTCAGATGAACAGGATAATAGCAGGCAAGGATCCTGTGTTGATAGATGCCTATGCAGCAAATTTGCTTGGCTTTAACATAGAGGAAGTCCCGTATATTTCCATGGCTGAAGATATCGGTGTGGGTAGCACTGACTTGGATAATGCAGATATCGTTGAATTGAACAAGGATATAGTATCGAGAAAATTTAAACCTTCAGGAAGGGTTAAACAGTTATCAAGGCATATAGTTGAAGACTGTGCTTGCTCAGCCTGTTATGGAAGCCTTATATA
>JAAYHT010000121.1 GCA_012735285.1 Clostridiales bacterium
CTACTGATGGGTATTGTGGCTGTTTTCTTTGGATTAAGCATAGGAAGTATTATAGGTGCAACAGCAGGTTATTATGGAAAACTTTATGATTCAGTCATAATGCGATTTACAGACACTATCCAATGCATTCCTTTTATGCTATTGGCAATGGCAATAGTTGCTGCTTTAGGAACAGGACTTGTCAATGTACTAATCGCACTTACAATAGCTTTTGTACCCTACTTTATTAGGGTTATAAGGTCGGCTGTTTTATCAGTTACAGAAAATGATTTTATTGAAGCTGCTAAATCTTGTGGAACACCAAATAGGTATATAATTTTAAAGCACGTTTTGCCCAATGCAGTGGGCCCAATAATTGTTCAAGCGGCAACAGGTGTTGGTGCCATGATCCTTTGGGCTTCAAGCTTAAGCTATATTGGGATGGGAATACAGCCTCCAACCCCAGAATGGGGCTCAATGCTTTCAGAAAGCAGGCAATATATTGTTTCAGCTCCCCACACTGTTATATTCCCTGGTTTAGCGATTGTACTAACTGTTTTATCGTTGAATTTGATGGGTGATGGTTTGCGGGATGCACTAGATCCAAGATTAAAGGATTGAGGTATTAACATGGGACAGGCAATTTTGAAAATCAATAATTTAAATACTATTTACAAGACTAAGCCTAAAGATGTACATGCAGTAAATGGATTAGACCTTGAGATTAAAGAAGGTGAGACCGTAGGGATTGTAGGAGAAACAGGGGCAGGTAAGACAACAACGGCCTTATCGATTATGGGTCTTCTTCCTGAAAGAACAGGAAGAATAATAGATGGGGAAATATACTACAAGGGAGAAAATTTGCTCAAGAAAAATAGACGGCAAATGCGTAAGATCCGCGGTTCTGAAATATCAATGGTATTTCAAGATCCTATGACTGCCTTGGATCCAATAATGCCAATAGGCAAACAAATACTGGAATCTTTAAAAATACATAATTATGAGAAGAAAAGTTTAGCCCAATTGAATTTAGAGGTTGATAACCTGCTTAATATGGTAGGGATTCCATCTCAGCGAAAAAATGAATTCCCCCATCAACTATCTGGTGGAATGAGACAGCGTATCGTAATTGCAATGGCATTAGCATGTAACCCAAAGCTGTTAATAGCGGATGAGCCAACAACTGCCCTGGATGTAACTATACAGGCTCAAGTTCTATCCATGATGCAGGATCTTAAAAAGAGGCTTACGACCTCGATTATACTTATAACTCATGATTTGGGAGTAGTAGCAAATACTTGTGATAGTGTTTACATCATGTATGCCGGCCGAGTTGTAGAAAAAGGCCCAATTCAAAAAATATTTGAGGGGAGTAATCATCATCCCTACACAGAGGGACTATTTGGGGCAATACCCGATATAGAAGCAGAAGTTGAAAGGTTAAAGCCTATTGAAGGAGCTATGCCGGACCCAACTAATCTACCTAAGGGTTGTAGTTTTTATCCTCGCTGTAAGCATCGTATGGAAATCTGTGAGAAGGAGCAACCTAAAATGATGTTTGATGGGGAACACGGGCTCTCTTGTTTTCTATATCAGAAGGAGGATATAAATGGACCCACTCGTTAAGACAGTAAACCTAAAAAAATATTTCCAATCAGGGCAGGGCCTATTAC
>JAAYHT010000122.1 GCA_012735285.1 Clostridiales bacterium
AACAACTTGCTAGGATTTTCCCTGTATACTTTAGAGATATTGGGGCAGAAGGGGAGCTCAGGGAAGCAACTACTGCGGTTGATGAACTGTCAAGGAGAAAGGATAGATTAATACACTTCCTGCGGAAACAGACCCATACCGAGAGCAATAACACTCATATAAATTTAACTAAGAATATCATTAAGTATTGGTGTGACGGAGATAAGGAACGATTAAAGGACATTATCCCTGAAGATGTATATAGATGGCTGTCTCCTGATAACGAATGGTTCAAAGGCGTTAATCAAATCTTGCTAGGATTGATAAATAAAGAGAATTTATCTATTGAAGAATTATTAGAATTAGATCTTTCAGATTTGAAACAAGCCCTTAATGAGTTATCAGTAGGTAATGAACGAGACAAAGATAGGGTTTATTATCTATTCCAAACATATTCTTTGTTATTGGAAAAATATTCACTAGAATCAGAAGATATTGTTTCTATGTTAAATGCCTATGGTTTGCTGCCTAATAAAGATATTGAGGCTCTTGAAAAGAGTTTGGAAGAAAAAAATGTTAGAAAATCTATAGAAAATATTTATCGACTGATGAATCAATTAAAAGAGATCATTTTAGACACAAAGGAGAGCAAAGCATTAGAAAATATTTATTATAAACGGCATATTGCGGTAGGGATTCCATCCATGTATGGACAATATATTGAACCAAAATTTGATGCTTTGGGCTTAATGTATCGCTTAGAAAGAACAGCTTCTAAGCTGATGGTTGAATTGTTAGAGTTGAATAATTTTGAATATATTACTGCTAAGACCTTCAGGCATCTTTATGAGGTACTGGTACTCTTTAAAGAAGGTTTAGAGCTGGATGGGATATATAATCAGGGGTTCAATTCAAACCTGGAGATGTTTAAGTATAGTTTGACATCACCGAGTTTTACTCTGGATCAATATATTGATCTATTCAGGTTTATGGCTCAGAACATCAATCAAATTATTGATGAATATTTCTTAGATTTATTTGAGGGGCCTCTTAATATAATTATACCTCAAATATTTCCATTAGATGGTTCGATTTCGGATATTGAGTATAAGCAACGGCTTCAAATGGAATCTGAGAAGTTTTTTAGAGACAATTTGTATTCAGCTTTCCTGTTGCAGGATCTTGACAACTTTATAACCAGTGTAATCGATACACTAAGAGGGATGATAGATAATTATTCTGATGAATTTATAGAAAATATGTTGAGTTATGATCCCGATTTGACTATAAGTCCTTTGTACAGAGAAACTGTAGAGATGGATAATCCTGTATTTCTTGGGGCAAAAGCATATTTCTTAAAGAAACTCATATCATATAACTTTCCTGTTCCTCCAGGATTTGTGCTGACTTCGGAAGTTTTTAGACATAAAGAAACAGTAACCGAGCATCCTTATATGAGGCATGAAATAGATCAACTAATATTAAAACACATATCTGAGATAGAGAAGCTTTCCAATAGTGAGTTTGGGAATCCAAATAATCCATTGTTATTCTCAGTTCGCTCCGGTACATCAATATCATTACCAGGAGCTATGAAAACCTTCCTAAATGTTGGAATGAATGATGAAATAGCTGAAATACTGAGCAAAAAACCAGGTTATGAATGGACAGCCTGGGACTGCTATAGGCGTTTCCTGCAGAGTTGGGGAATGGCCTACGGAATAGAAAGGGACATTTTTGACGGTGTAATGAACGATCATAAGATTAAACATGGCATAGAGCTTAAGGTGCAATTTAGCCCTGAACAAATGAGGGATATTGCATATGCCTATAAGAGGGTTTTGGAAGACCATAATATTCATATACAGTTTGAGCCCTTCCAACAGCTGAGACAAGCAATACTCTGCGTTCTTGATTCGTGGGATTCAGAGAGTGCAAGATATTATAGAGAGCATATGGAGATAGCTGATGATTGGGGAACAGCTGTTATTGTACAAAAGATGATCCTTGGAAACCTGACATCAAAATCAGGTACCGGAGTTGTATTTACAAACAGTCCCTTTAACGGTCAATCAGGGATAAACTTATATGGGGACTTCGCTTTATGCAGCCAAGGAGAAGACGTTGTTTCTGGCTTAGTTAATACTCTACCCATTACTGAAAATCAGCGGAAGAAATATTATATAGACTGCGACATATCTTTAGAGTCTAGGTTCCCTAAGATTTATGAGGCGCTGTTAAAACTATCGACGGAGCTGATAGAAACATATGGTTTTATGCACCAAGAAATAGAATTTACCTTTGAATCGGATGATCCGAAGGACCTATACATTCTTCAAACAAGGAATCAAAACCTTAAAAAGCAGAAGACATTTTCAACATTTGTTCCATCGCCTAATGAGATGAAACTTGTAGGACGAGGAATTGGAGTGGGTAGAGGTGCGCTCTCAGGTATAATTGCATTTGACATGGATGATATTGAAAAGTATGAGAAGAATAATAGAAATGAAAAGATAATATTGGTTAGACCTGATACTGTTCCAGATGACATCCCGCTTATATTCCGCTGTGACGGTCTAATTACTGCAAAAGGTGGAGCCACATCTCATGCGGCAATTACAGCTGCAACTCTAGGAAAAATTTGCATTGTGAATTGCAAGAGGATGAAGGTAAATGACGAAGCTAAGACCTGTGAGATTAATGGAACTACTTTTAAAGCAGGGGATATCATTTCTATAGATGCTAATTTAGGAAATGTGTATGAAGGTAAATATGAGATACAAGAGGTGTAAATAATTACAAAGTTGAAAAGTAAATTTCAAATGATATAATTGAACTGGTATTTATTTTGCATGGAGAATAGATATAATTAGATTTGTTGATAAGGGGAGATTTTTATGAGCATATCTTTAAAGAATAAAAAAATATTAGGCATTAACGGTGCAGGCCGGATAGGTAAATTGACACTTTGGAATCAAATTAGTCTAAAGCATTTTGATGGAATCGTCATCAATGCTGGCCGTGATATTGGTAGAAACATAGATGATATAATTCAATACTTTACCGTTGATTCCACATATGGTACATTAGATAGATTCCTTTATGGTTATACAGGAAAGACCTGCGATATTAAAGTAATCGATGCTTCAGAAACACATTTTGAAATAGAAGGAATGAGTGTTAAGGTTTTAAGAAAAGCCAGAAATCCAAAGGACATAGACTGGGCTAAGGAAGGGGTTAGATTAGTTGTTGATTGTACAGGCACTTTTCTAGATCCAACTCTTCCTGTTGACCATCCTAAAGGGAGCATAAGGGGTCACTTAGAGGCAGGGGCTGAAAAGGTTATAGTAAGTGCTCCTTTTAAGATTAAAGAACCCTCTAAAAAAATGGCTTCAGATTTTGGAATGTTTGTATACGGCGTAAACCATTCCAACTATGATCCTATGAATCATCATATTATATCTGCTGCAAGCTGCACAACAACAGGTTTGGCACATATGATGAAACCTCTTTTGGATGCCGAAGAAACTTCTAAGATTATAACTGCTTCTATGTCGACTGTACATGCGGCTACAAATAATCAGAACATATTAGATGCAGCTCCAAAAGCAGGTAGCAAGGATCTAAGAAGAAACAGATCTGTATTCAACAATATTATACTTACTTCTACGGGAGCGGCTATTGCATTAGAAGAGATTCTTCCTGATATACAGAAGGTAGGCTTTATGGCAGACTCAATCAGAGTACCTACAAGCACTGTATCCTTAATCTCACTAAACATAACATTCCGTACAGCCCTTACTGAAAAGGGAGATCCGGTTATAAATCAAGACTTTATAAATAACCTATATAAAAAGGCTGCAGCAGGATCTCAAAAGAATCTGCTAGTATATTCAGAAAAACAAAACGTTTCTTCAGACTTAATAGGTGGCCTGGCAGCTGTAGTAATCGAAGGTTGTGAGAACCATACAAGAACAGGATTTTTAACTATAGATGCAGAAACCTTACAAAGCTTTGGTATTGATACAAACCAGGATATTAGCTATCCTGTTACTCATGCTAAAATTTTCGGCTGGTATGACAATGAGTACGGATGCTATGTAAATTGTATGGGCAAGCTTATTAAATATGTTGATAAAAACATGCTGTAGCCCCTTTAAGTATAATATTAATATGGTATTAATTTGAAAGTACTCCTCGAAAATAATATTTGATTGAAGCAGGGAATATAAATAATAGAAAAAATAATTAGAAAGAAGAGTTAGAGGTAATTGAGGGGTTCATGGCTAGTATTTTAACTAAACGAAGCAACCAATCTCGGATAGATAAAAATAAATCCTACTTTAATAAAACAAGATTCTATTTATTCTTTTTCTTGTTGGTTTTCTATACCGAGATGGTTGTTAAAATTTATTGCTTTGGAGGAGCTTCATTAAAAAGCATTTTATACACCGGTCTTTTTTCAGCTTCTTTATGTTTAGGATGTGCTTTTTTTTGTAGTCTTTGGCATAAAAGGACCAATCTCATATTAACAATAATATTTATAAGTATTATTACATTGCTTTGCATGGCTCAAATAGTGTATTTCACCATCTTTGGCACTTTCGGCACCCTGTATTCACTTTATGTTGGAGCCGATGCAATTACAGGATTTTGGTCTGGAACGGTCAGCGGTATCATCTCAAGCATGGTGCCCTTGCTATTTGTCTTAATACCAGCAGTTGTTTTTATTAAATTTTCTCCTAAGCTTGTACCTGATAAGAGACAGGATTTGAATACATTATTAGAAATAGTAATTGGATCAATAGCTTTATACTTGATAGCACTTCTTATAATTCTTAATAACAATTCCGGAATCATGCCTGACAGGTATCTATATCGCAATTCTTTTATACCTAATCTCACTGTGGATAATTTCGGGGTAATGACTACAATAAGATTAGATGCGCAAAATCTTCTATTTAAAAATATTGGAAGCAGGCCTCAAGATAC
>JAAYHT010000123.1 GCA_012735285.1 Clostridiales bacterium
ACCTCCCCTTACTTAGAGAACTTTACGGAGAGAATTGAGTTTGACGGTAAAGAAATATCAAAAAAGGACCTTGTAAGCTGTTCCCAGGAGGTTTTTAAAGCGGTTGATAAGATGATCGCCATGGGCCATGAATCACCTACCGAATTTGAATTGGTCACAGCTATCGGCTTCTTATACTTCAGTCAGAAGCCTTTAGATATATTGATATTGGAGGTTGGACTCGGAGGTTTAGGGGATTCCACTAATTTGATTAAAAAACCCCTTGTGACCGCCTTCACATCCATATCCTATGATCACATGGATGTTTTAGGAGAGACTATAGAAGAAATAGCTTATCAAAAAGCTGGGATAATCAAAGCTGGTTGTCCAGTGGTATCTAATGTAAAGGATAAAAGGGCTATTGAAGTTATTAAAAATGTAGCTTTAGAAAAGGATTGTGAATTCTATGATGCCTCTGAAATTAACATAGATGTGCAAGATTCGTCTTTAAAGGGCAATACATTTATTCCAGGACAACTATCTTCTATCAATTCCCTGATTTTGGGCAGAGGAGAGATTATTGAGACTGAAATGGTAGGAATGCACCAGATAGAGAACGCAACATGTGCTCTTACGGTGCTTGAAGTACTCAATAAAAAGGGTATAATTAAATTAGACCTTGGAAAGGTTAAATATGGAATCAAAACTGCAAAGTTAAAGGGAAGATTTGAAATCTTACAAAATTCCCCTTATATTATCATCGATGGGGCTCATAATGAAGCAGGAGTCCATGCTTTAAGTAAAGTAATCAATAGTAACCTATCAGACAAGAAAGTTCTCTTAGTAGTCGGCATGCTGGCTGACAAAAAAGTTGATCGTCTTATAGCAAGATATAATGAGATCAATGGAGATATTTTGGCATCTGAGCCCGATAGTCCAAGAAAACTAGACTCAAAGATTCTATGTCAAAAGATAAAAGACACAGGTAGAGATTGTATCTGTGGCGGCAATTGGTTAGAAGAGTGAAAATATGTAGATAATATTAAGACAAGCTATGATGCTATTATATTTTCAGGCTCATTATACTTCATAGGGAAGGTGAGGAAGTATTTCAGATGATCAAGGATAAGATTTTAATGATTTACAATCCTACTGCCGGAAACGGCGTGTTCAAAGCAAACCTAGATAAAGTAATCGATATATTCCAAAGGGAAAAGAAGTTATTAATACCTATCAGAGCAAACAGCCCTGAATATCTAGATTTTGTTTTCGAGAAAACAAAGAATATGGACTTTTCAAAGATAATTGCAGCAGGAGGAGACGGAACAATAAATATTGTAGTCAATGCCATGATCAAAAATGGAATTGATCTTCCTTTGGCTATTTTCCCCTCAGGTACTGCTAATGACTTCGCATATTATTTCGACATCCCACATGACATAGAGGGTATGGCGCAAATAGCATTAAAAGATAACTATAGCTATGTCGATGTGGGCAAGATGAATGAAAAGTATTTTATCAACGTAGCCGCAATGGGATTTATTGTTGATGTCAGCCAGAAGACAGATCCCAACATAAAAAGTACCCTAGGCATAATATCATATTACTTAAAGGGAATGAGCGAGGTTCCCAAGCTTCAACCTATCCACATAAAAATTGAGAGCGAAGAATATTCTGCGACTGAGAAGATGTATTTTATGTTGGTTATGAACGGCAGATCTGCAGGAGGATTTAGGCGTGTAGGTGTTAATTCCGTAATAAATGATGGCCTTTTAGACGTCATGCTTGTTAAAGAGATGCCCATAACCGAACTACCTGGTCTTTTAATCAATTTTATGCAGGGCAATCATACTAAAAACAAGAATGTAGTATATTTCAAAACCAAAAAAGTTCGACTTGAAACCGATCATCCAATCGGCACTGATATAGACGGAGAAAAAGGAAGTGATTTTCCTTTAGAGATAGAATGCATCCCTAGAAGATTAAAGATCAATACGCTGAGAAACGATATGGAGGGCTCTAATTGGTAAACTATATTATAAGTAAGACGGATGAATATGACAGACTTGTTGAGATGTTTATACGTCACGATTTGGAATTTTCTATAGATGAGCAATTGCCAACTGATATAATTCAATGCTGGAAGGCTGAAAATGATGAAGGGAAACTAATAAGCGGTTGTGTTTTGGCTATGCGAGGTGGCGAGTATATTATAGATGGTATTGCAACCGAGCCTGAATATCGAAAAGAAAAAATAGCTGGCAAACTTTTAAATCTGGCTCTAGAAGAAGCTAAAAAGAGAGGAGCTAAGTCTGTTTATTTAGTCGCCAAAGCTCCCGGATTCTTTAAAAAACATGGTTTTAAAGAAATTAGCATAGAAGAAGTCCCTCAACTCTTTGACTGCTATTCTTGCCCTCAATTCCAGATATCTTGTCACCCTGAAGTAATGAAGATTAATCTATAACCTACATATGTAGCCTCTATCAACCATAGAATTAATAAGGTAGTGTTTCTATGGTTATGGAGGCTTATATGAAAAAAGTTAAAAAAACCAGAATATTATCCCTAGGTGGGGCTTTCATTGGACTATGTATGGGATCAGGCTTTGCTTCTGGCCAAGAGATTTTGCAATTTTTCAGCAGCTTTGGCCTATTTGGTAGCCTTGGTGCCGGTGCAGTTGCATTGCTAATATTTACTTGGGTTGCATCGACAGTAATGGCGGACGGCAAAAAACTGGGTACATCTGTCGGCATATATAGATACTATTGTGGACAACGGATAGGCTCCATCTTCGAATTCATAATTCCCCTCTTGATGTTTGCTTTCTTAAATGTAATGTTTTCCGGGGCAGGAGCAGCTATAAATGAGTATTTAGGTCTACCAACTGTAGTTGGAATAGCTATTATAGCTTTTTTATGTGTGATAACTGTACTTTTAGGTCTTAGGAGATTAATTCAGATCATTGGTTCTATAGGAATAATAATACTCTTGCTTGCAGCTGTCATTAGTATTGTCAGCCTTTTCTCAAATTGGCAGGCAGCTTTCGATAATATTGAGACTACTAATAGGCTTAAAATGCCCATGGCGACATTTGACTCATGGTGGATATCAGGCCTTCTTTATGCGTCTTTTAATATGGTTACTGCACTTCCGTTCCTTTCAGGCCTAGGAAGTCAGGCAAGAAATATAAAAGAGGCTTTCCTGGCAGGAAGCTTTGGAAGTTCCTCATATATATTTGCAGGTATATTAATGAACTTAGCTTTTATTGCAAATATTGGTCTTGTCTGCGGCAAAGAAATACCATTCTTAGCACTTGCCAATTCGGTTTTCCCCGGTATCGGATACCTATTTTTCTTTCTGTTAATAGCCGGTATTTATACCACAGCCGTACCTCTGTTATGGTCTATTTGCGATATCATTTATGCGGATAAAAAGAATTGGACCTATCCGATTACGGTTATAGCCATAACGGGTTTGGCATTTATCGGCGGCCATCTTCCTTTTGGACTACTGATTGGTTCTGTGTATCCGATTATTGGTTTGATTGGTTTAATTCTTATTGCATTTATCTTTTTTAAAAAACTAGGCGACTAGTATTTTATATCCTCAATCTTTGATTCAAGATCAGCTATTTTTGACATCGAATCTTTGATCTTTCCGCAGATTTCCATTTCGGGAATCTGGTTAGTGTTTTTGATTTGGTCAAAGTATATTTTACCCAGTTCAATATATCCTTCTTTTATCTTTTTCCTCTCAATCGCAATCTCAGCTTTAAGTTTCGCAATCTCAGCCATATCTTTGGCCTTGTCAGCCGCGTCTTCCGCTACTTCACCCAGTTTTCTACCTATATCATTCAGTATTGACATTGTTTAAACCCTCCTTATTCTGTATTATATTCAGCTATAGTTTTCAATACAAGATATTATTGAATTGTATTTCCAGTTATATCTTTTGATATTTTGAAAAGAATATAGATAAAAAATTATAAAAGGAAGAGAAATAATGTGCAAATTCGATACGATAGACGGAAATCAAGCGGCAGCCTATGCCTCATATTTTTTAACAGATATTGCTAGCATTTATCCAATAACTCCATCCTCACCCATGGCTGAGCATGTAGACGAATGGTCGGCTAATGGTAGAAAAAATATATTCGGACAAAGAGTTATGGTAGAACAGATGCAGTCTGAAGCCGGCGCAGCGGGGGCAATGCATGGATCCTTGCAAGCTGGTGCCTTGACAACCACATATACTGCATCTCAAGGTTTACTATTAATGATTCCAAATATCTATAAAATGGTTGGGGAACTCCTACCTGGGGTTTTGCATGTGTCAGCAAGGGCCCTATCTACCCATGCGCTTTCTATTTTCGGAGACCATCAGGATGTTATGGCTTGCAGGCAGACAGGTGCAATTATGCTGGCTTCTTCTAATGTTCAGGAGACCATGGATTTAGGTGCAATTTCACACCTTTGTGCTATTAAAGCACGCTTACCTGTAATACACTTTTTCGATGGTTTTAGAACCTCCCATGAATATCAAAAGGTTGAGCTGATTGATGAAGATATAATGAATCAGCTGATAGACTTTGAAAAGATAGATGAGTTCAGAAATAGGGCATTGAATCCAGAACGCCCTGTTGTAAGGGGAACTGCCCAGAATCCCGACATATATTTTCAAGGCCGGGAAGTTCAAAACAGATTCTTCAACCAGGTGCCTGATATAGTTAGTGAGTACTTTACTAAGTTCAAATCAGTTACAGGAAAAGAATACAAATTATTTGAATACTACGGTCCAAAAGATGCTGAAAGAATTATTATATCCATGGGATCGGTAAGCGAAACTGTTGAAGAAACAGTGGACTATTTAACCAGACAGGGTGAAAAGGTTGGGGGAGTAAAGGTTCATTTATATAGACCTTTTTCTGTTACTCATCTTTTAGAATCTATCCCTAAAAGCGTTAAGAGAATTGCTGTGCTAGATAGGACAAAAGAACCCGGGGCAAGTGGTGAGCCCCTATACCTAGATGTGGTTAAAGCATTCTCCAATACAGAGGATAGAAAAACTATTGTAGGTGGAAGATACGGTTTAGGGTCTAAAGATACAAGACCTGAACACATTTTGCAGGTATTTGAAAATTTAAAACAGGAAACTCCGAAAAATAATTTTACAGTAGGAATAGTCGATGATGTGACAAATTTATCCCTAGCCGATCTGGGGAAACGAATTGAGCCTCCTGAAGATATAGTTAGCTGTAAGTTTTTTGGACTTGGCTCTGACGGAACGGTTGGTGCTAACAAATCGGTAATAAAAATAATAGGGAATAACACTGATTTACATGTTCAAGCCTATTTTTCATATGACAGTAAAAAGTCTGGAGGTACTACAGTATCCCATTTAAGATTTGGAAAATCGCCAATTAAGTCCCATTATCTTGTCAACGAGGCGGATTATATTGCCTGTCACAACAAATCCTTCGTATTTCACCTAGATATATTAAAGGGGATAAAACAAAACGGCATATTTGTTTTAAACTGTGATTGGGATGAAAAAGAGTTAGAAGAGCAGTTGCCGGATAATATCAAAAAAACTATCGCTGAAAAAAATATTAGATTCTATACCATAGATGCGACTTCAATTGCTCAGAAGATAGGCTTGGGTAATAGAATAAATATGGTTATGCAAGCAGCTTTTCTAAAGTTGATAAATATAATTCCTTTAGATCAAGCCATAAAGCTGCTAAAGGATTCGATAGTAGAATCCTATGGCTATAAAGGGCAGGAAGTCATTGATTTAAACAATAAAGCTGTTGATGCGGGAGTTAGCTCTATTGTTAAAGTAGAGGTTAAAGATTCATGGAGAAATATGGAGATTAAAAAAGAAGAGGATGATAAAGATCAACCTAAATTCGTGAAAGAAATACAGAATGTGATGGCTAAACATGAGGGAGACAAACTGCCTGTCAGCAGTTTCCTAGGTATGGAAGATGGAACCTTCCCGCTAGGAACTACAGCTTATGAGAAAAGAGGAATTGCAGTAAAGGTGCCGCAATGGCAGATGGACAAGTGTATAGAATGCGGAATGTGTGCTTATGTGTGCCCTCATGCCACAATCAGAATCTTTCTTTTAGATAAAGATGAACTAAAAAATGCGCCTGAAGGCTTTGAGACCAAACAAGCCAGGAATAAAAAGCTTAAGGATTACGGTTTCCGAGTTCAGGTAAGCCCCCTTGATTGTACAGGCTGCGGTTCCTGTGCCGATGTCTGTCCAGTAAAGGAAAAGGCTTTAATTATGAATTCGGCGGAAGAAGAAATAGGAAGACAGGTAGAAAACTGGGAATATGCTATGACTATCAGCACCAAAGAAGATGTACTTCCTAGAGATACTATACTTGGAAGCCAACTCATAAGGCCTCTATTGGAGTTTAACGGTGCGTGTCCAGGATGTGGTGAAACCCCATATATCAGACTATTAACCCAGCTTTTTGGAGAGAGAATGATGATAGCCAACGCCACAGGCTGTTCATCGATATGGGGAGCAAGTGCACCCTCAATTCCTTATACAACTACTTTTGAGGGTAAGGGTCCTGCGTGGGCAAACTCTCTTTTTGAGGATAATGCGGAGTTTGGCTATGGTATGTATCTTGGTGTTGAGCAGATTAGAAATAGATTGGTTGAAATGATGACAGAAGCTTTGGGCACAAAGATACCGAACAATCTAAAAGAAGCTTTCAAGGCATGGATAGAGAACAAAGATGATGGGATAGGATCGAAGAAAGCTGCAGCAAGGATAAACGAAATAATTGAGAAGAATAAAGATAATGAGAGTGGTTTAATCTTAAAGATTAAAAAATATAAAGATTATCTTCCCAAAAGATCGATTTGGATTATAGGAGGAGATGGCTGGGCCTATGATATAGGCTATGGTGGTTTAGATCATGTTCTATCAACCGGTCAGGATGTGAACCTGTTTGTAATGGATACGGAAGTATACTCTAATACTGGAGGGCAGTCTTCAAAGGCCACTCCCGCCGCTGCTGTGGCTAAATTTGCTGCTAAAGGAAAGCGGACTAGGAAGAAGGATCTTGGCTTAATGGCAATGAGCTATGGCGATGTTTATGTCGCACAAATAGCCATGGGAGCCAATATGAATCAGACCATTAAAGCTATTACTGAAGCAGAAAGCTATCGTGGGCCCTCATTAATAATTGCTTATTCCCCATGCATAAGCCATGGCATAAAGACCGGTATGGGAACGAGTATAATGCAAGAAAAGAGAGCAGTAGAAGCCGGTTATTGGCATCTATACCGCTATAATCCAATGCTAAAGCAAGAAGGTAAAAATCCCTTTATCCTCGATTCAAAAGAACCTAAATCTTCATATAGGGAGTTTTTAGAAAGCGAGATAAGGTATTCTCAGCTTAATAACAGGTTTCCTGAAATTGTCGATCAGATGATTAACTTATC
>JAAYHT010000124.1 GCA_012735285.1 Clostridiales bacterium
ACACGCCTTATAAAAAAATGTAATGACTTTGGCGCTGGCGGAGTATCAGTGGCCATAGGTGAGCTGGCTGACGGCGTATCCATCAAACTGGATAATGTACCGACAAAATATGAAGGCTTAGACGGTACAGAACTGGCAATTAGTGAATCCCAGGAGCGAATGGCCGTAGTATTATCACCTGAAAATGTACAGACTTTCATAGAATACGCAAAACAGGAAAATCTCGAAGCAACAATAGTAGCAGAAGTTACTGCCGACAACAGAGTTACTATGGAGTGGAGAGGTGACACTATAGTAAATATTTCACGCGAATTTTTGAATTCAAACGGTGCTCCAAAACACTCACATGTGTTTGTACCTAAGTTAGATAATGTGAGTTTAGAAAAACACAAAACCAGCCTGAAAGAATCCTTTGAAGCCTTAGTTAGTGACCTTAACGTAGCTTCTCAAAAAGGGCTTAAGGAAAGGTTCGATTCAACTGCCGGAGCTGCCAACGTGCTTATGCCCTTAGGAGGCATCTATCAAGCTACTCCTACGCAGGCTATGGTTTCTAAGCTGCCCGTGCTTAAAGGAGAGACAAGCACATGTTCAGCCATGTCTTACGGCTTTAACCCATATATTTCATCACAAAACCCTTATGTTGGAGCATACCTTGCCGTTGTCGAATCTCTATCCAAGCTGGTTGCAACTGGCGCAGGTTTTGAGAAATGTTACCTATCATTCCAAGAATACTTTGAGAAGTTAGGTCAAGACCCTAAGCGTTGGGGAAAACCTTTCTCAGCCCTCCTAGGTGCTTTGGATGCACAAATAGACTTGGGTGTGGGTTCCATTGGAGGAAAGGATTCCATGTCAGGGAGCTTTGAAGACCTTGATGTGCCACCTACCCTGGTCTCTTTCGCAATCTGTGCTTGTAAATTAGATAATATTATCTCACCAGAATTCAAGCGTAAGGGTTCTAAGGTTGTTTTGCTGTCTCCAACTTACAATGAGTTGGGACTACCTGATAAAGACAGCCTATTGGAATGTTTTAATAGTGTAAACAGTCTAATCAAAGATAAAAAAATACTGAGCGCTTATACGCCTACCTACGGAGGAGTGGCGGAAGCTATCTTTAAAATGGGACTGGGAAATAGGATTGGGCTAACATTATCTTCAGACTTTAATACAGAAAAGCTCTTTGGATACAGATACGGGAGTTTTATCCTTGAACTTGCCGACGATATAGATATAGGTGAATATTTAGGAACAACTAACGATTCATTCACCATTGAATCATCAGAAGAAACTATAGATATGAATCATCTCATGGAGCTTTATAAACAAAAGCTTGAACCTATTTATACTACTAAGGCCGATGCTGCTAATAATATTGAAAAATTTATCTATCAAAGGATAGACCCTATTAAGCTTAGAAAATATGGTAAACCAACGGTGTTAATTCCCCTATTCCCAGGAACAAATGGAGAATACGAAATACAGAAATCATTTGAAAAAGCAGGCGCCATTACCAATACCCTTATTATCAAAAACCTCGATAAACGAGACTTAGTTGATTCTATCGATGCTTTGGCTGAATCAATTTCTCAATCGCAAATAATAGTATTAGCCGGCGGCTTTTCAAAGTTTATCGATATATTTTTCCGCAACCCGAAGGTCACTGAAAGTGTACACGAGTTCCTATCCAAGGGAGATGGATTGATTTTAGGTATAGCAAGTGGCTTCCAGGCTCTACTTAAACTGGGATTGCTACCTTATGGAAAAATCTTGGATCCAAATGAAACAAATATTGCTCTAGCGTTAAATCAAATAGGAAGACATCAATCAAAGCTAGTTCGAACACGTATAGCTTCAAATTTATCACCCTGGCTCATGGATGCAAATGTAGGTGATATCCATACCCTTGCAATCTCATGTAGTGAAGGTAGATTTGTAGCTACTGAAGAACAAGTAAGAAAGTTGGCAGAAAAGGGACAAATAGCGACACAATATGTAGACTTAGATGGCAATCCCACCATGGAGGTACAATTTAACCCCAGCGGTTCATACTTTGCAGTTGAAGGCTTAACCTCTCCCGATGGTAGAATTTTGGGCAAGATGGGACATCCAGAGCGATATGAAAAAGGCGTTTTCAAGAATGTGCCCGGTTACAAAGAGCAGCAAATCTTTAAAAACGCCGTAAGATATTTTAAGTGATTTATAATAGAGTTAAGGAAGCAATTTCCTTAACTCTTATTTATATCACCTTAACTCATAACAGAGTCCAAAGGGTTTTCCAGCTACGAATTTTCCGCTTCCTGGCTTGCCTAAGTACTTACCGTTCTCAGCCACCAGTTCTCCTCGCAATAGAACCTTTTCTGCACGTCCTATCTGCTCCCAACCTTCATAGGCGCTAAAATCTACTCTATGCAGGCTTTCCTCATTTGTAACAATTCCTCTGTAATCAGGATCAAAGATTACAATGTCAGCATCTGAACCTATTGCTAAGGTTCCTTTTTGAGGATATAGCCCGTTTATCTTTGCTGGGTTGGTGCAGCACAATTCCACAAATCTCTGCTTACTTATCCGTCCTTTTGCAACACCTTCCGTCCAAATAATAGGTATCCGGTTTTCCAATCCTGGTGCACCGTTGGGTATATTAATGAAAGAGTCCTTTCCGGCATGTTTATGTACAGCCCAGTTGAATCCCACGTGGTCTGAACTTATAGCGTTAAGCCAGCCTTTTTTTAGAGCGATCCAAAGCTCATCAAGATGATCCTGGGTTCTCAATGCAGGAGAGCAAACATATTTAGCCCCTTCAAAATCAGGTAGGTCTAATTTGTCGACTGTAGTAGTTAGATAGTGGGTGCAAGTCTCTCCAAAGATATTTGTTCCTTTTGCGTATTCGTCCCTAATTATCCACATTGCTTCTTTGGCAGTTACGTGAACTATATATATAGGCGCATCAGCTAAATTAGCTAAATAAGCAGCCCTGTGAACAGCTTCAGCCTCAACTATGGGAGGTCTTGATATTGCGTGGCCTATAGGTGCTGTAATCCCCTTCTCAACCGTCTGCTTCTGTAGAACATCAATCATGTCCGCATTTTCAGCATGAACCATGATGGTAACTCCCGCATCTGTTGAAGCCTGTAACGCCTTTAAAACTGAATCATCATCACAGTGATAGGGATGACCTTTATAGGCCATAAAAAGTTTTATTGTAGGAATTCCGTACTCGGGTAGTTTTTCAATTTCTTTAAAAAGTGCTTCGCTTGGATCAAATACTACCCCGTGAAAACCGTAATCACAGCAAGCCTTATCTACTACCTTTTCCTCCAAGTATTCATCTACTGAATCTTTGATACTCCAACCTACTTTTTGATTGGCAAAATCAATTACTGTTGTGGTTCCGCTCACTACAGCAGCATCAGAACTTTCCCATCCTACGCATGTAGATTCACCGAAGGTGAAATTAAAATGAGTATGCTGATCAATACCTCCCGGGAAAACATATTTCCCACTGGCATCAATAGTCTGATCTGCTACATCATCTAAATTGGCACCGATCTTTTCAATCTTTCCGTCCTTTACAAAGATATCGCCTTTGAATTCATCAGTAGCCGTCAGAATCGTACCGTTCTTAATCAATACAGTAGACATAATTATAGCCCTCCTTCTTTTTAATTAATAAAAAAAGCATCCATATAAACATAGATGCTTATTATTTCCACTCTACAAACTGCACATTAACTCCATTAGGATCACGGACGAAGAAATATCTAATATCAGGAGTTTCAAAAGGTCCACTATGAACTTCAAAGCCTTTTTTGTTAACTCTTTCAATCATAACTTCTAAAGAATCTACCTCAAAAGCAATCGTAATTCCTTTTTTCTCAGACACTTTATTTTTTTCATCATAGATAAGTTCTATCTTTGTCTCACCATCACCTAAAAAAATTATTTCATAACCCTTATCGGTTTTAAACCTATCGCTTATAGGAAGGCCAACAATATCCTGATAAAAATCTAGAGATTTATTTAAATCATTAATCAAGATAGTACACCATAAAAATTTCATTTTAATACCTCCTAAGTCATTATATCACATAGAGAAAAATCTTGTGGATATTAATTTTAAACTAAATACGCATAATTCAATATTTATCAGACAGAATAATATCTGGAGGTGATAATTTTGGCAATTCAATTGACCGCTAAAGAAAATATGCTTTTAAAGGATCAAAAGTCTGCTGAAGAATTATGTGTTAAAAAATATCAAACCTATGCTAATCAAGCTCAAGATCCCCAATTAAAACAACTCTTTAGCTCACTGGCTCAAAAAGAACAAGAGCATCTTAACACTATAAATCAGATCCTGAGCGGGCAAGTTCCGAATATTCAGCAGGGCCAGTCCGGACAACAAATGCAGCAACAAAGCCAAATTGGACAACAAATGCAACAAAAGAAAGCTGTTATGCAAAATCCTCAAGCAAAAGAAAGTGACAAAACCTTGTGTCAGGATATGCTGTCTTTGGAGAAATATGTTTCGGGAACCTACGATACCACCATATTTGAGACAACCAACTCTAATGTTCGCCAAGTCCTAAACCATATTCAAAAAGAAGAGCAGCAACATGGTGAACAAATTTTTAACTACATGCAAAGCAATGGTATGTACAGTCCTCAGTAATAAATGCCGCAGATTCATTTCTGTGGCATTAGATTACAATATCTTTTTACTTCCTCTTTAATTTTCTCCATTATTCCCTTAACACCTACAACCGTCGGCTTATCAAGATTTACACCTACAGTTGCAGCATAACTGTTTAAGCCTCCGTTTTCGGTTATTATTGCAGAGGCTTTCTCTATAAGGGGTAATAAATTTCCCCCAATTTGCCTTGCCACAAGGATATCTCCTTCTATAAAACCTGTATTTGCATCCAGGTCATCTTTAACAATATGCACCCGTCCTGTTACAGTACTCTTACCTATTCCCGTCCCCGATGCTATAATTTCGCTCACAATATGGGCTTTAATCAAATTAGTTGTTCCTTGTATACCAACAGGAACTCCCGCTGTTATCACAACCAAGTCCCCTTGTTTTATCAATTTTGCTTCCAGAGCCTTTTCTATTGAACTGTTGATCATATCATCGGTTGAATCTTGGAAAGGCTTCAGTATGGGATATACTCCCCTGGAGAGGGATAATTTACGCTGTACCCTTTCATCAGATGTTACCGCTACAATTATTTGAGAGGGCCAGAACTTCGAAACCATGCGGGCCGTATGTCCTGAAGTGGTAGCTGTAATTATTGCAGAAGCATTTAGATCCATAGCTATATTGCAAGTTGCGCTACTTATTGCATCGGTTATACTGGTGTCATTATGCTTAATATTTTTGCGGTAATTGACATCCATCTCTGTTTTTATAGCTATATTTGACATTGTTTTTACTGCTTCCACCGGGTATTTTCCTATTGCAGTCTCCCCGGAAAGCATTACTGCATCCGTACCGTCTAGTATTGCATTCGCCACATCCGAAACCTCTGCTCTCGTGGGACGGGGGTTGCGTATCATTGAATCCAACATCTGTGTAGCTGTAATAACTGGCTTGCCGACCCTATTGCATTTTTTAATAATATTCTTCTGAATCATCGGAAGCTCTTCTGCTGGGATCTCAACACCTAAATCGCCACGGGCTACCATAATAGCATCTGATACCGCTATAATCGATTTTAAATTATTGACCCCTTCCCTGTTTTCAATCTTAGATACCACAGCTATATGGCTTGCATCCCTCTCTTCAAGTATTTCTTTTATAGCTAGTACATCTTCTGCCTTTCTTACGAAGGATGCAGCTATAAAATCGATACCATTTTTTATACCAAATTCGATATCAGACCGATCTTTTGAGGTAAGTGCAGGAAGGCTTAGGTTTGCGCCTGGGATATTAATTCCTTTGTTCCCAGAAATATTTCCTCTGTTAAGTGCCCTACATACGACATCTGTCTTTTCTTTTATTTCAATAACCTCTAATTCTATAAGTCCATCATCAATTTAAATCCTATCTCCTACCCTTACATCATCAGGCAGTCCTTTATAGCTGACGCTGCAAATGTTTTTATCGCCTAAAAGCTCTTTACTTGTTAGTGTAAATATCTGCCCTTCTTCGATAAAAACATTAGGAGATGAAAAGCTCCCTGTCCTTATTTCAGGTCCTTTTAAATCCATAAGGATTGAAACCGGCAGGTCTAATTCTTGTCTAACTTCTTTGATAAGATCTATTCTTTTCTGATGTTCTTCATGGGTTCCATGAGAAAAATTTAGCCTTACTACATTTAGCCCGTTTAAAACCATTTGTTTGAAAATGTCCTTGGATTCGCTGGCAGGACCTAGTGTGCATACTATCTTTGTTTTTTTCATTCATTCATACCCCCCTAGGAAAATAATAACATATTTTAAAACAAATCTATAGAACATTTGTCTACGCTACCTATATAGCATATCTTCGGTCTTTTAAACATATACATGTCATGACGGAATGATTCTACCTCAACTCAATGAATATAAAGGGGGCAAATCAAATTGAAAGATTACATAGAAGAACGTGTCCTTGAACTGGCACGATATATTTTAGAAACTAACGCAACCGTTAGGGCCACAGCAAAGAAGTTCCGGGTTAGTAAATCGACAGTCCATAAGGATGTGACCGAGCGCCTCCTGGAAATCAGTCCTTCCATGGCTCAAGAAGTTAAGCGGGTTTTGGAAAACAATAAAGCAGAGCGCCACATTCGTGGCGGTTTAGCTACTCAAAAAAAATACAAAAGTTTGAAAGAACTAGACTAACGGATAATATAGAAAAATCGTCTAAGAATACTGTAACAGTTTCCTAGACGATTTTTTTTATTCTAAGAACGGAGTTGGATCAATAGCTTTGCCGTCTTTCCAAACTTCAAAATGAAGATGAGGAGGATCCATGCTTTCAAAAAGTGCGGTTATTCCTACTCCGCTAATTACATCGCCAGCCTTTACTACATCTCCTTCTCCAACCATCCGATCGGTGCTTAAATTAGAATATCTGGTTTTATATCCGTCCTTGTGGGTCAATTCTATCGTAATCCCTAACTTATCATCATTGTATACTTTGGTTACTGTACCGTCAGCCACTGCTAAAACTGGGCTATCTGCAGTTGCTTGAATATCTACACCATTATGAACAACGTACTGATCCAAGGTCTTTGAATACACAAGTCCGTTTCCCGAATATCCTAAGATAATTTCACCATTATTTACTGGGAAAGTGAATCCTTTTTGATAATCACTTTCTTTTTTAGATTCTTGTGGTGGAGGAGAAGAATCTCTACTATCTACTGTAGGTACTGGTTGAATAACATTAATACCGCCTTTTCCTATCAGATCATCTCTTTCTTCAGTTATATCAATGTTATTATCCTCTTCAGCTATTTGACGGGGATCATTGTCAAATGCTAAAATTGAAACTGCTATAAGAAGTAAAATACCGATTATTGCGATTATAGTATAGCGATATTTCCACTTTGCCCTGCTTTCATTATCTTTATCATAAGCACTATTGCCGTCCACCCGCATAATATACACCTCCGTTAAAAAAATTCCTTGCTTAAAGGCTATTATCTCCGTTTATAACGGATATAATACCGAAGACGAGATTTTTAATAAAATTCTTGCTAATCACATGTTTTCATATTATAATTGTAATATTTACAAGATTTGTAGGAGGCATAACAAATGGGTAGATTTTTAATGGCACAAGAAAA
>JAAYHT010000002.1 GCA_012735285.1 Clostridiales bacterium
CGCCTGGGCTTATTCCTGGCAGAATATAAGGCCTACAGAGTTAAATGTGGCTTCTGAAACTGTTACCTATGACGGTAAGGTTTATAAAGAGGTTAGAGGAACCCTCTACTGTTTTGATGTTAAGAGTGGAAAAACCTATTGGGAAAACTCCAATGATGTTGGAGGAGGAACTTTCATCTACCCTTATAGAGACCGGATCTACATAAATAGTTACTATGGCAATGTTCTAACCTGCCTTGACAAGGATAGTGGTGCGAAGATTTGGGCTATCGAAGATAAGGATATGTACTGGGGACATATTATTTTTAGCCATAATGATGAGATAATAGTAGGATATGGGGAAAATGATAACTTTGTAAGTGTTCATTATCAAGACGGACGTATTTTGGATAAATGGCGCGATGGCAGGATCCCGGATAATAATATAGGCTGGGCTAGGGCTAGTTCCTCAAGTGTTTTGGAAGGAAACCACAACAGATATGGTGCCATGAATGTTATTGATAATAATTCTCAAACTGCCTGGTCTGAAGGGGCTAAGGGCTATGGGATTAATGAGTGGATTCAGATAGAGCGGGATGGATATGAAGATGTCCGTAGAATAGTAATTGCAAATGGCTATCATAAGTCCAAAGAAATTTACGATAACAATGGAAGATTAAAAAGCTTTAGACTTGACTTCTCCCAAGGTCAGTATATCAACTGTGAAGTAGATGAAAGTAAAACTAAATCTGAACACATTTACATCACTTTAGATAGACCTATATCAACTGATTCTATTAGGTTGACAATATTAGATGTTTTTAAAGGTAATAAATATGAAGACACCTGCATAACAGATATATTTACCTATAAGTAAGCAATATTATTAAACAGCCTGTGCAAATGCATAGGCTGTTTTATAGTCAAACAAGTTTTCTATTAGCGTAATAATATAATGGCATGGCCACAAGAGAAAGTGCCGCTGCTGCAAAATACATTGTATGATATCCAGAGGCTGCAACAATTGCTCCTAAAAACATGGGGCCTACCCCTACTCCTAGGTCACAGCATGACCAGTAGGTTGTTGTTGCATAGGGTCTTCTTTCATTACTTATGTTTCTATTTAGTATAGCATTAAGGCATGAATTCATTGTACCATATCCTAATGCTCCAGTTGAAGCGCAGATTACTATAGTCAATATACTAGGTTTGTAAGCAAGGAGCGCAAGGCCTATAGGCTGAATTATAAAGCTGGGATAGCACACAACATCATCCCCAAATTTATCCTGAATTTTACCTGCGACAGGTCTTGAAACAATAAGAACTGCCGCATATACCAGGAAGAATATAGAGAATTCCTTTGTCATGTTTACAGATACTGCATACAACCTGTAAAAGGAAATCATTGCCGCATATCCTAAGGACATAAACAGAATACTAAGTGAAATAGGCACAGCCTTCGGTTCAATGAATGAACTAATCCCTTTTGGTTCTATTTCTTTTTGTAACAACAACTCCGATGCATACTCTTGCTCTATTTCTTTTATATTAGCAATCCCCATGAAAATCACGCTAAGGAATGAGAATATACAGCATGTTAAAAAGCTTCCCTTTCCTCCAAAAAAATCATATATTAATCCACCAGCAAAAGGTCCAATAGCGATTGCAAGTGAAGTTGACAACATAAAATACCCGGTTGCTTCACCATATCTGCTTTTTGGAAGGGATGCCATTGCAATTACCATTATTGCATTGGTAGCTGCTCCAAATCCCAAACCATGTATAAATCTAATTATAATTAAAAGCACTACATTTTTTGCTAGAAAATAACAGCAACTGGCTACAAAATGTATAATGAGAGAGATCATGGCTATTCGTTTCCATCCGAACCTATTTAATAGGCTTCCAGTGTATAATCTAGAAACAAGTCCACCAAATAAATAGATTCCAGAAACTATACCAGCTATCGCTGCGGATGCTCCAAAAGCCGTTACATATTCTCCTATGGTGGTTATAAGGACGTACATAACAAGGGCGCAAAAGAATTGCGCCATAAATAAATAGATAAAATTCTTTGTTAATATGGGTTCCTTTTCTTTCATTGCTTATTAC
>JAAYHT010000125.1 GCA_012735285.1 Clostridiales bacterium
GTGCTGATATATACCATGACAGTTCTTGAATCTCCTTCTAAACTATCTGCTTTCCAAGCGTGTTCATATATTTGTTCAGTTGTGAAGATCCGCTTGGGGTTTTTTATAAGTAGTTTTAGTATCTCGAATTCTTTAGCAGTCAAGTTAACACTTTTACCGTTAGCAATTACTTTATGGGTTAGCATATTAACCTGAAGACCAGGAAATTCATATATTTGATCTTGTTCGTTAGGAATATTAGAAATACTCGATGATTTATGCCTTCTAAGATGCGCCCTTATTCTTGCAATTAGTTCTCCTGGCATAAATGGTTTTGTCATGTAGTCATCTCCGCCTGCTGAGAAGGCAATAATTTTGTCTATTTCTTCTGATTTACAACTGAGGAATATAATAGGGGCATTGGTTTTTTGCCTTATAAGCAGGGATAGGTGAGTTCCATCTATGTCGGGCAACATAATATCTAAAATAATAAGGTCGGGTTGTTCATCATCAATAATTGATAGAGCTGTTTTGCCGTCATATGCGGAGAAAGCAAGAAAATCTTCCTTGATAACGTAGGATCTTATAAGGTCGTTAATTTCCTTCTCGTCATCGACAATTAAGATTTTGTCTTTAGGCATATTGTAGCCCTCCTTATTTATTATAAAAGGGAATATAGAATGTAAATGTGCTCCCTTTATGTGGCTCGCTCTTAGCATCTATAAATCCCTTATGCGCAGCTATTATTTCTTTTGAAATAGTTAATCCAAGGCCTGTACTTCGATTAGCTTTGGTTGGATCTTTATAGAATCTATCAAATATATGGGGTAGATCCTTAGGGTCTATTCCCGTTCCTGTATCTGTAATGCTGACATAGAATTGGTTCTTTTTGGTTTTTGAACCGATTTTGATTGTTATCTTTCCTCCGGGCTTGTATATTTGATCGAATTAGTTATTATATTTGAAAAAACTTGAGTTATTCTTTCCGGGTCTACTATTAGTATTTTGTCTTTTAAAGCCTTATAGTTTATCTTGTGTTCTACTCTAATATTAGCTGATTTGATGTCCATTAAATGTTCGTTGACTAGATCTTTTGCTAATTCATCAGCATTCACGTAAGTAAAATTAAAAGAAAATTGTTTTGTTTCAAGCTTGGATAACTGAATCAAGTCATCAATTAATCTTTTTAGTGTTTGAGTTTTTGAAAAGATAATGTTTATAGCTTCTTTTTTGGCATTTTCTGTTTCTATTATACCATCTTTAATAGCATTTACATAACCTAAAATTGAAGTTACAGGTGTTTTAAGTTCATGGGAAATATATGATAGTAAAAGATCTCTGGATTTTCGCGATGATATTAATTGCGCCTGAGCCTCTTTCATTGTTGTTATATCTCTAATAAATCCCTCAATAGCAATTGGAGATCCCTTATCGAAGATAGTAGATAATTTGATTTCAACCCAAATAGTTGTCCCGCTTTTGTGGATGATTTTAAATGTTTTACTATAAGGCTCTTTGGGGACGTTGTCAGCCACAAAGATAGATTCTATACCATCATATTCTTCGGAAGGTACTATCTGTAAATAGAACTTTGGGTTAGAGTAGAAATCATAAGGGCTATAGCCGGTCAGTTGTTCAACAGAAGGTGTTATATATTGAAAGCCAGGTTTAGGTTTTAATGAGTATAAAAAAATTACATCAGTAGCATTTTCAGCTATTATTCTATATAGGCGATCAGCTATTTTTATTTTACTGTATGTCCTTTGCAAATATATAATAAATACACCGAAGTTAAGAATGTTTGACAGAATGATTTCCATTATATAAAAGCTGGATACACTGTTGTTTACTTCTAACAAGGACAAAGTGGCTTTTCCAATACCCCAGATAAAGAATATGCAGACAGATAGTGTTTTTTCAGATACTGGTACATCCCAGTATTTTAGTATTACGAAACATAAGGTCAGAGTTAAAATTATTTGGTATGTGCTAACGGGTAAATAGATAGACATTATGTCAAGTTTGTAAATGATTCCTATGGATATCCAGATGATTATATAGATACAAAACCTGTTCCAGTATCCGGGCAGCATTTTATGAATAAAGGAGTAAGCACCTTTTAAAAGAAAGAATATGTTAAACAGATCAAAAGCTTTTCTTAGACTCATATTAATAACGGAGGGAGAATCGAAAGTTATTATCAACATGAGCAGGCTGAGTGAATAAAATAGCCAACTAAACCCCCAAAATTTTATGAAAGGGTCTTGACCTCCGTGTGTTGATAAATAAAAATAAATAAAAGACATTATTAAAGTTAAAATAACAAAGGTCAATATTAGAGTCGGTAAGTACGTAGGAAGATACACTGTTACCACCTATATCTAAAAGGGTTTTTACTATTATACCTCTTATTTATGATATAATCTATACAGTTCAAGAATTGGAGAGTAAAATGGATAAATCTACGCTGCCAATCATGATAATTTTTGTCTTCACTTTTGTCCCGCTGGTTATTGCTGAAATTGCAAGAAAAAATTCTCTTCCTACAATCGAGAATTTCTTTCTTCAAGATAGAAAAATGCCCCTTGTCATGGTATTTTTTACGGTTTATGCCACCTGGGTAAGCGCTTTTGCCTTTCTTAGTTCGAGCTCATCATTTTATAGCGACGGGCCAGTTTATATGACTGCA
>JAAYHT010000126.1 GCA_012735285.1 Clostridiales bacterium
ATCTAATATTGTCGTCACAAAGAGAGTAAAATACTATTTTCCCTTCTCTTCTAGATTTTACTAAGTTGGATTTCCTAAGATTCCTAAGCTGATGAGATATGGCGGATTTTGTCATATCTAATAGCACTGCAAGATCACATCCACACATTTCGCTCTCACTTAATGCCAGCAATATTCTCAATCGAGTGCCATCTCCTATAGTCTTAAAAAACCTCGATAGGTCATCTATTTCTTTATCTTCTTTCATTTTGGACTTAACTTTTTCTATTATGTCATCATGAATAGGATGGCAATCACAGCTTATATTTTCTCTCAATTGAATCACCTCTCAACTAATTATACCCATACTATAGTTGAACAATCATTCAACTGTCAATAAAATCTTGCATAGATTTTAAAAACAAACAAAAAATAAAAGTAAAAAATGGAGGTAGAATATGTCTGACATTAAACAAAGAATAATAGAAGAATTGGATAGCAGGATAGAAAGACTTAGAAATCATCAAGAAAAACAGATCATAGTCACAGGAAATCAATATGAAGAATTAAACCAAGCCCTGTCGAAGGTAATAGGAGCTCCTCTATTAACAGAGCTTGAAAGTATAAAGGATTTTGTTCAGAAGTTATAACTAAGCAAATAGTATCAAGCTGGAAGCCATTACTATCATCCCGAGAACCAAGCCATAAATAGCCTCATGGCTATGTCCATATTTGTGGGCTGTAGGCAATAACTCATCAAGCGCAATATAAACCATTATACCCGCAACTCCGGCGAAAATGATTCCAAACATGGTATCGTTTAAAAAGGGCATCAAAATTAAATATCCTAATACTGCACCGGCTGGCTCGGATAAGCCTGATAAAAAGGATAGTGAAAATGCCCTCTTCCTACTATTTGTCGCATAGTATACAGGCACCGAGACAGCTATACCCTCGGGAATATTATGAATTGCCACGGCAACCGCTATGCTAATTCCGAGGGTGGGATTCTGCAATGCGGCAGCAAATGTGGCTATACCTTCAGGGAAGTTGTGGATTGCTATTGCCAATGCTGAGAATAGCCCCATTCTCATTAACTCTGATTCCTCATTATCAATATTCTCTATTTCATTTACGTCGCGTGCCTCGTGGGGATTTCCACTACTCGGTATCATCCTGTCTATAATGGCAATAACAAATACCCCCACAAAAAATGCTATTGTTGTATATAGGTAGCCTTTTTGAGACCCATATATACCCTCTAAAGAGACTCTGGCTTCAGCAAATATTTCTACTAATGAAACATAGATCATTACCCCAGCAGAAAAACCTAAGACTGCAGATAAGAATTTTTTATTGGTTTGTTTAGTATAGAATGCCAATGCACTTCCTACACCTGTAGAAAGTCCTGCTAATAAAGTTAAACCAAATGCAAATAATACTTCATTAGTAGTGAAAATCATATCAGTCATCCCTCAGAAATATTATGAAAGTAATGTGCGGTCATTTGCAAATAACTCACCGCTCGCCTTTTCAAAGCGAACCAATAATTCTTCAACCGTGAGTTTCTTCTTTTCCTCACCCTTTATGTCCAGCACAATACGGCCGTCGCTCATCATTATCAGTCGGTTTCCATACCTGATAGCATCTCGCATATTATGTGTGACCATCAATGTTGTAAGGTTACCATTTTTAATAAATTCGTCGCTTAACTCTAGCACCTTTATAGCTGTTCTTGGGTCAAGAGCAGCAGTATGTTCGTCAAGCAGCAATACCTTTGGCTTTTTTAATGTGGCCATTAAAAGGGTCAAAGCTTGCCTCTGACCACCTGAAAGCAATCCCACCTTATCGCTTAGTCTATCTTCTAGCCCAAGGTCCAATTGCTTTAGCAATTCTTTATATATTTTTCTCTCTTTATTGCTTATACCCCATTTTAAACTTCTATAATCCCCACGTCTATATGCTAAGGCTAAATTCTCCTCAATACCCATATTTGAAGCCGTACCCATCATTGGATCCTGGAATACGCGCCCAATGAAACCTGCCCTCTTGTATTCGGGAAGCTTTGTAATGTCTATACCATCAATGATGATTGAGCCCTGTTCAACACTATAAACCCCTGCAACACAATTAAGCAGTGTGGACTTTCCCGCGCCGTTGCCGCCAATAAGGGTTACGAAGTCACCTTCGTCGAGTGTTAGGTTTATATCATATAAAGCTATTTTTTCATTAACTGTCCCGCTATTAAATTTTTTATACACTCCATTGATAGTCAGCACCTACATTGCCCCCTTTTTAGTTTTTAAATAGGTTTGTATACGAGCCCTAATAACAGGTAATGATAAAGCTATTGCTACTGTAATAGCCGTGAACAACTTTAAATCATTTGCGTGCATTCCCATCTTTAATACTAGGGCAATGATAATCCTATATGTTATTGCACCCAGTACCAGCGATAACAGCCTGCTGAAGAAGCTGTTTTTACCGAATAACACTTCTCCAATAATAACTGAAGCTAATCCAATTACAATTGAACCTATTCCCATTTGAACGTCAGCAAAACTCTGACTTTGGGCTATCATTGCTCCACTTATTGCAACTAAACCATTGCTAATCACTAGGCCAAGTATTATCATAGTATTAGTATTAATCCCTTGCGCGCGTGCCATCTGGGGATTGTTCCCAGTGGCACGAATCGCGCACCCTATTTCGGTTCCAAAGAACCAATACAATATGCAAACTATTACCATAACGGTAATGAATCCAAGGATCATAACAGAATTTGAGCGACTGATTCCGATATTTTCTAAAACCGTATACACTGTATCCATACGCAGAAGGGATACATTAGCCTTACCCATAATTCTCAAGTTGATCGAGTATAGGGCTATCATTGTCAGGATACCTGACAATAGAGCAGGAATTTTTAGCTGGGTATGCAGCATCCCTGTTACAAAGCCGGCTATCATACCACCTATAAAGGCCAATCCTGTCGCAAGAAAGGGATCCATGCCATTATAGATACCGTTTGCTGCTATAGCTGCACCCATGGCAATGCTACCTTCTACGCTCAGGTCTGCTATGTTTAAAATCCTGTAGGTTATATAAACACCGATTGTCATTATAGCCCAAAGTAATCCTAATGAAATTGCACCCAGTATAATCTGTAACATTTCAATCCTCGTCCTTAATCAATCACATATTCTTGTAATTCTGAAGGTATTTCAATTCCTATTTCTCTTGCAACTGTACCATTAATGGTGAAATCATATCCCCTTGGTTTTTCAATAGGCATCGTTGAAATCTCAGCTTCTCCTTTAAGCAACTTAACCGCCATTAAACCTGTTTGATATCCCAGATCATAGTAGTCAATTCCAAGAGTTGCAAGCCCTCCGTTGTGTACCATTCCGGCTTCACCACATATAACTGGTGTCTTTGATACCGATGTTACACCGTGAACCACAGGCATCGCTGATGCAAATACATTGTCTGTAGGGATATATATGGCATCGCATTGCTCCACTATAGATTGAGTTGCCTGTTGTACATCGTTAGAATTTGTAACTGTTACTTCCACATAGTTAAGTCCTAATTCTTCAATTATTTCTTGTGCCATTTGAGCCTGCACTATTGAGTTATCTTCACTTGAAGTATAAAGTACACCTACAGTCTTTGTTTCTGGAGCAAGTTGAAGTAGTAGTTCAATTTGTTCCCTAATAGGGTTCATGTCAGTAGTTCCTGATACATTGCCACCCGGATTTTCATTTGATTCAACTAATCTCGCACTTACAAAATCAGTGATAGCTGTAGCCAATATTGGAATTTCTGAGGTCTTGCCTGCAACTGATTGTGCAGCCGGTGTTGCTATTGCCAGTATCAAATCCACATTATTGCTTACGAATCGATCGCTTATACTGGATAGATTACTCTGATCGCCTTGAGCATTTTGCTCATCTACCTTGATATTATCACCATCAATGTAGCCATTATCTTTTAGAGCGTCCAAAAAGCCTTCTCTGGCGGCGTCTAGGGCAATATGACCCATATACTGTATTATTCCGATTTCAATAACATCTTGTGTTTCATCACCACCGCTTGAACACCCGACACCAAGGGTTAGTAC
>JAAYHT010000127.1 GCA_012735285.1 Clostridiales bacterium
AAGGGGGCATTATAAACAGCATAATAAAGATGGGAGATCTGTACTGATAAGCTATATTTAAACTTAGGAAAGAATTATTTATTATTATTTTTATATGAAATAGTAAAGTTTAAAACAAGAGTTTAAGAAGTGGTAGTATAGGTTATTCTTTAAAAATAAAGAAGTGAAAGATTTAAATTATTATTTTTATATTGGAAGTTTGATATGGGCTACAGGTATATAAAGTTTTATACGGACAGCATTTTCCTAGTTACCGGGGGAGCGGGGTTCATCGGGTCGAATCTCTGTGAGGCACTTCTGGAGATGGGCTACCGGGTAAGGTGCCTCGATAATTTCTCCACCGGGAAAAAGGAAAACATTGAGGATTTCTTGAATAATGAGAATTTTACCCTGATGGAAGGGGATGTTCGGGATTATGAAACATGTTTGGCAGCTTGCGAAGATGTAGATTTTGTGCTTCATCAGGCGGCTTGGGGATCCGTGCCTCGCAGCATAGAAATGCCCGTCTTATATGAGGAGATCAATATCAAAGGCACTCTTAATATGATGGAAGCGGCTAGGCAGCAGGGGGTCCGGAAGTTTGTTTACGCTTCTTCCTCTTCTGTGTATGGGGACCATCCGGTGCTGCCCAAAAAAGAAGGTCAGGAGGGCGAGTTGCTTTCACCTTATGCCTTGACCAAGCGTACCAATGAGGAGTACGGGAAGCTTTATACCAGGCTCTACGGTTTGGATACGTACGGTCTTCGATATTTTAACGTGTTCGGTCGCCGACAGGATCCGAACGGACCGTATGCTGCCGTCATTCCCAAGTTTATAAAACAGCTTCTGGATAATGATCGACCTACCATTTATGGCGATGGCAAACAGAGCCGGGACTTTACCTACATTGAGAACGTCATCGAGGCCAACCTGAAGGCCTGCCTTGCCTCTCGCGAGGCGGCGGGCCAGTCCTTTAACATCGCTTATGGCGACAGAAAGTATTTGATTGATATCTACAATGATATCTGCAAGGTCTTGGGGAAAAATATCGAGCCTATCTTCGGACCGGAAAGGCCCGGGGACATCAAACACAGCAATGCAGATATCACCAAGGCCCGGAAGATGCTGGGCTACGATCCCGACTGGAGCTTCGAGCGCGGCATCCGCGCGGCGATAGAGTGGTATAAGGAGAATTTGGTGGAATAGTGGTGTTATAAAAGTGTCTGGCGTGTGTCGGGCGCTTTTTAATATTAAAGTTTTTTAGGGTCTATACGTGGTTAAAATGAAGAATATAATTTATAACGAACTTATGGTGGAAATCCATGGTCAAATAAACGTGTATAATATCGAAATAGATTCTGATGAAGCAGATTGGCTGTATAATATGGATCCGCATGATAGGTTTCTACAATTTATTTGGCTTAATATATATGGGGTGCCGGTTATATTAAATGATGAGTTAGAAGAAGCGTACTACGAAGGTGACACTTCTAAATTTAGCAAAATTGGTAGATTAACAGGATATTATATCCCGTTCGACGAAATTCTTGAAGAAGGAGAAAATCCTGTTCTTTTATGTGATGATGTGTCTGCAGATTTGGGATTTATAGCTACAATTTTTAAAGACTATTATGAAGAAAACAATCTGCCACATCTAGTCTCCCTGTTTTATATTGATGAGCTGGAAATTTATAAGCAGTATCGAAGAAATGGGTTTGGAAGCAAAATACTGCTGGAATTACCTTATTTGCTGGATTATCATAAAGGAATAAACATTAGTGATCTTGCCTATTATCCTGCCCCAACACACTTTAAAGAAAAGATTTATACACCATATGAGCAAGCTTTGATGAAACAAATAGCTGACAAAATGAATAAATTCTATAATAAGGAAAGTACGACCTCTAAAGGAGAAAGAAAATTAATTGCGCTAGAAAGACAGTTGAGCACAGAGGAAATTGAAGAATTGATAGAAAATGAAAAGAATACACCATCTTATGATGAGGAATATAAAAATATTAATCTATATAGATTTTATGAAAAGAATGGATTTAAGGAGTTTAAAGAAACAAGGCTATTAATCAAAAGCCTATATTATACTTTTACTGACAAATAGGGATAAAAGTACATATAGAATTTAAAGTATCAAAAAACAACTACTCCTAATAGGTGGTAGCGCTTTATGAATGATAATATTATATTCGAGGATGTTTTTGAAGCTATTAGATATCTAGAACCGAGCGATCCGGTATTGAATTTAAAAGATAGGCAATCTGGATATTTAACGAGGAATTTGTATTTCAATCTAATAGAAATGCCTAACGGCAGCATAGGTGCATTTCCGTCTAATATGTTTATTAGATATTTTCGAGGAGAGAATGAAGACTATGATAAACTGTATCCTTGCGTACCAAGCATCTTTCGTGTTAAGAGTTTAGAGGAAGCAGGGAATAACGGTCAACGAAAAGAAGAACTAATTATTATTGACGAATTAAAGTTAATTGATTTTGAATTAATATTGAAGCAATTTCCACAGGTCGATTATGCTACTAAAGATTACTGTAAAGTAGATTATAAAGCATTAGCTCAGCATTATGAGTTAAATACTAATTTGCTTGATGTCACTAGTGATATTGCAACAGCTGCATTTTTTGCAACTAGCTATTATGATTCTGAAAAGGAAGAGTACCTAGTTAAAGAAGATGGGGTTGGTTGTTTAAGGGTCTATTTGAATATAGTAATTGAATACAATGATAATCAACCATTTAGGTTGATAGGATTACAGCCCTTTCAAAGGCCTGGATTGCAATGCGCTTTTGCTGTAAGGATGAGCCAGGCAGAAAACTTCGCTAACTTTACTAATAAGATTTTATTTAAGCAAGATGCGAAATGGAATCAGAAATTACATGAAATATTCTACTCTAATGGTAAAAACATTTTATTCCCTGATGAAGAAATATCGGATGTAGCTAAAATAACTAAGGAAACCAAGGAGATTTCTGTGTTTGCCGTAGATAAGTACTGTTCTGAAAATCAAACGCCTAAACAACAGGTAGCTGAGTTGCTTCAAGAGTATGGCTTTACAATCGTAGAACATTTGAGTTATAAGCTATCGAGACAACAAAGAAGAAGGCTGGAAAGAGAATATAAAAGCAGGCCTTATGGAGATGTTCAAATTAGATCGAGATTGATGTATAGCACCTAAAAATAATAACTTGGATTAGTAGATAAATTACCTAAGGAGTAATATGAGCAAATAAGAGTGCTAAGTGTAAAATTGTAAACTCGAAAGCATTAGTGTGTAGCAATTTAGTCCATCACGCAGAAGCGCAGCAAGAATATGCAGTTGGAATAGAAAAAGATGCGGACTATTTTGCGGCATGCTTTTTAATGTAAATCATGTCTTGACTAGGTATGTTGAAAAATATCTTGCTAAAACAAAGGTTACAGGAGTTGTTAGAAAAATTGCCAACTCAAATTTAACTTGCCAGGGTTACTAAAAGCATATATTTTACTGCAAGTGCTAAGCATTAGTTTATTTTTAAATATTCCTAATTCTGTTTCGGAACAGAGTGATTAAAAAGAGACGAAATCTTTAGATATTAAACTTAGATCAAGATTTATTAACCCATCGCATTTTGCAAATTGTGGTGGGCTTTTTTATATGTTTTTAATATATCATTTGCACCTCTTGGTTTGCACTTGGTAGCATACTGCAGCCCTTTAGTGATTTTGCCATATTATTAATTTTACAGGAAATTAGTAAACAAAATTCTACAAAAAAATGGCATCGCCAGTAGCAGAAGAAATCTTGACATATTGCATTAAAATAGATAAATTATTTAAAACAATATTTAATTAGAAATTTAGTTTGTTTTTTTATTTTTATCTAATCCTAATAGTATTAAGACATTTACAAATCAAGAAAACCATAATTGATCATCCCATAAAAAAGAAAGGCTTATTTATTTTCCAAATATAAAAGATAACTATATGTTAGAAAAGGAGAAAAGATGAACATCACTATCATTGGCGCAGGAAATTCCGGCTTAGCGATGGCTGCACATTTGAGTAATTATGGAGCCAAGGTAACACTATGGAATCGTTCAAAAGATAATATTGCTAAATTAATGGATACCCATGTAATTTTCTGTGATGGTCTTGTAAAGGGTGGATATGAAATTAATTTGGTGACTGATGATATTGAAAAGGCCTTAGAAAATCCGGATGTAATTTTTATTACAACTCCAGCTAATTCGCATAAACATCTAGCTGAGTTAATAGCTAAGAATATAAAGACGGAAACCTTGATTATTTTAAGCCCCGGAAGAACATTTGGGGCCTTAGAATTTCAAGAGATTTATAGTAGTTATAATAAATCTTATAAACAATTAATTGCAGAAACTCAAACCACTATCTATACATGTAGGAAAACAGGAGATGATTCAGTAAATATAATTGCTTTAAAGCCCGAAGTTTTAATTTCGACATTAGATGCTAAAAAGAATGCTAATATTATTTCAAAATTACCAGAATGCTTACACCCACACTTAATTCCATCTAGATCAATGATTGAAACTTCTATTGGCAATGTTGGAATGATTTTGCACTGTGCTCCCCTTTTATTAAATACCGGATGGACAGAAAGTCCAAAGAACATTTATAAATATTATTATGACGGAATAACGCCTTCTGTAGGAAGATTAATTGAAAAGATTGATAAAGAGAGAGTATTAGTATCTAAAGAATTAGGGTTAGAGGTTGAAACAACTCGGGAGTGGTTAGAAAGAACATATAATGTTCAAGGTAAAAACATATATGAATGTATTCAGAATAATGAATCCTACAAAACAATCGATGCACCTGACTCTTTAAACCACAGATATATTTATGAAGATGTTTCTTGTGGACTAGTTCCTTTAGAAGCCGTAGGTAAAAAGTTGGGTTTAGATATGAAAAACACAGGCCTTATCATTGATTTGGCTTCTAGTTTAACAGATGTTGATTTTAGGGATATAGGTAGAAACTTAAACTTTATTGATCATAATTACGACTTGAAAAAACTGTTTAATCTATAGGAGAAGAAGATTATGGTGGTAGTTGATACGGATATATTTGCATTTATTAAACCTTCTATTGATGCACATACTATGGGGATTAGTACTGTAACTGAACTTATTAGAGAGTGCGGTTTTCGTGTTGTTATCGCAGATGATACAATACAGAAGGCCCTTGAGAATTTAAGATATGAAACAAATAGAAAAATATTACTGGATTGGATACGTTCAAATAAGATTAATAGAATTGGATTAAGTTATAGATTAGATCAAGATGAAGCCCTAGATATGGTGGGATACTTTATATATGAGCTTAAGAATAACAGAATGTTATCATCTCAAGATGGTATGGTTAAATCAATTTATTTTGCCGGTCTTCCATCAACTTGTGAAAGGATAGATAGGGAATATAAGGGGTTAATAAAAACCTTTAAAGGCGGAGAGTCAGTTTCTGAAACACTAAGTAAAATGGAGATCCCAGCAAATTATATTTCTAAAGATATTATGGAAGGTAGTTCATATGATGATTTTCGCATGGAGTTCGGTAAGGAAGTTATTAATGCCCAAGAATATCATAACGTAAAACCTGTGGAACGTCCTACCTATGATGAATATGGCACTTTTAAAGATACTCTTATTAAAAGAATCGATTCTAATATAAATAGGCCATATACTCCACTTATGCGTGCCCATGTAGGGCCCTACTCATCCTCTGTTGACAGGCTAGATTCAGTTAAAGAATTTTTGTCTTGGGCACAGTATTTGGCGAATACAAGATATCTAGACATTTTATCAATTGGAACTTCTCAATTAACCCAATCAAATTTTGGTGAAGACTGGGGAGACAAACCTAATGGCGGAGGGGTTCCAATTAATTCTCCGGAAGAATATAGGATGATATGGGAGGCTTCGAGACCCCTGTTATTAAGAACCTATGCAGGAACAAAGAACATACCATACTTAGCAAAAGTATATGAAGAGACTCTTAATATATGTTGGCATGCCCTATCTTTATGGTGGTTCAATAGGGTAGATGGTAGGGGACCCTATGATTTATATACTAATTTAAAACAACACATTGAAACATTAGAATATATTGCTAAAACCAATAAACCTTTTGAGCCAAATATACCCCATCATTTTGCATTTAGAGGTGCGGATGATGTTACTTATATTGTTTCAGCTTACTTAGCAGCTAAGCTTGCAAAAAAGATGGGTATAAAAGTACTCATTCTACAGAACATGTTAAATACACCCAGACTTACATGGGGAATACAGGATTTAGCCAAATCAAGAGCAATGCTTAAGCTGGTTAAAGAACTAGAAGATGACAATTTTAGAGTAATACTGCAACCCAGAGCAGGATTAGATTATTTTAAACCAGATTTAGATGAGGCTAAGATGCAATTGGCAGATATCACTGCTTTAATGTATGATATTGAGCCCTATGATGAAATAAGCCCAGCTATTATTCATGTAGTTAGTTATTCAGAAGCTTCTCATTTAGCAACGCCAGATATTATTAACGAAAGTATAAAAATAACGAGATATTCATTACAGAAATATCGGGAAATGAGAAGCAATGGGGTAATAGAAGATATGGGAAGAAACAGTAATGTACAAATGCGGATGGATGAACTATTAGAATCTGCAAAAACAATTATTTCCGGAATCGAAGAGCATATAGATAATCCATATTCAGCAGAGGGCTTCTATAAAATATTTTCAGCAGGCTTTTTACCTGTACCCTATTTATGGGGAGAAGTGGATGAGTTTAAATATGCTAAAGCCTGGAAGACAAAAATGGTAAAGGGCAGCGTTAAAATTGTTAATGAAAATGGTGATCCTATAAAACCTAGCGAAGTAGTAGAATATGCAAGTAAAAATATAAGAGAAGTTGATTATGTTTTAAAACAAAGAATTTAGTAATTGCAACAAAGCATTTATTCTGCTTTGTTGCAATTTAAGATAAAGAAAGGAAGTGTAAAAACGGCAAATCTTTAGGACGCCATTTAGATCTATTTAATTTCCTGTAATAATTCAATAAATCTTTTATCTGATATAGTACATTTGGTTTTAATCGACTCATTTTTAATAAGTTCTAATAAAGTCCTTTGCTTTTCTTCTGATAAAGGTTTTAATCCAAGCTCGTTTATTTTTGTTTCTATAGATTTTAGGCCGCTTTTTTTACCTAGCAGTACACCCGCCTTATTGCCTATCAGAGAAGGATCTAATGAAAACATCGCTAAAGGTTTATTCATTACAAGATCTATTCCAATCCCAGATTCTCTTAGATATGCATTTTTCCCTGTAATGGGTTTGTTAACAGCAGGGGAGAAATTAGTAATCTTGCAAATTTCACTAGATAGTTCAGTTAAATTGCTTAGATTTATTTGTTTCCCTAAATTATAAAAAACATTTAAGCCTACTGCTATTTCATCAAGAGTTGCATTTCCTGCTCTTTCACCTAACCCGTTTACGCAAACATGAACAACTTCAGCTCCACCAGCTACAGCGGCTAATGTATTTGCTGTAGCTAAGCCTAAATCATTGTGGACGTGAACTTCAACAGGAAGATCTATTAATTGTTTTATATCTGATATTAGTTTTTTCATCGCTTCAGGTAGAATACAGCCTACAGTGTCAACTACTCCTACTGAATCAGGGCCTGCTATTTTTACTCTTGTCAATAATCGTTCTAAGAAGCTCCAGTTTGCGCGTGTGGTATCATAGCCAAAGTAGACTACTTTTAAATTCTTCGATTTTGCATATTCTATTGATTGTACACTTCGTTCTATAATATCTTCTTCTGTCCATTTAGGAAATTGATATTTCAACTTAGGTTCACTAGTTGGGATTTCTATAACAACTCCATCTACACCACACTCAGCAGATAAATCAATGTCTTGTTCGGAGGCTCGTGTGAAGGAGTATATTTCAGCTTTCAATCCAAGATTAACAATCCTTTTTATCGCGTTATAGTCAGCTTTTGAAACAGCAGGCATACCTGCCTCTATGCGATCTACACCGGTTTCACTTAACATACTCGCTATTTTCACTTTGTCATCTTCGGAAAATACCAAACCTGGAGTTTGTTCTCCGTCGCGTAATGTACCATCATGGAATTTTACATATGATGGAAGGTTCCAGCTGTTTTTAACTTCGGGATCGAAATTATAGGGGCTAATCCACCATTTTTCACTTTTATACATCTACAACATCCTTTCATTTAACAATGAATTCCTCTAAGGCATCTTCGTTAATATCAACGCCAAACCCCGGTTTATCCGGTACCTTAACCATACCGTCAGTAAGTTCAAGGGGTTCTTTTAACAATTTTCTTGCCATGCTATTTGGATTGGTGTCCCACTCAATCATTACAGGTGGTTTAAAAGTACACCAACTATGATAGTTTGGTTGAGAACACATAAATTGAAGGGCTGCAGGTAAGGAGATTACTGTTCCAAAGATATGTGGGTGTAGCTCAATATTATTAGCAAAGGCAATTGCAGCGATTCGTTTCATAGGAGTGATGCCGCCGACGGCTGGTATATCGGGTTGGATAATATCACATATTTGATCTTGAATTGCACTGATGAACCCTTGCATATTATTTTCCTGTTCGCCGGCAGCTATTGCAATATTTGAACGTTCACGTAGTTTTTTATAGGATGTAAAATTATGCCATGGCATTGGCTCTTCAAACCACTTGACTTTCATTTCTTCAAGGAAGGGAAGGAGTTCAAGGCAGGATGAGATGTTATAAGCTTGATTCGCATCTACTAATAAATCTACTCTATCACCAATTAATTCTTTAACACGAGTTATTCTTTTCTTATCCCTTTCTATACCAAACCCAATTTTCATCTTAATTGCTTTGAAGCCATGGGACATTAGATCGAGAGTTTCTTTTTCTAGTTCCTCAGTTGAATCAGGGTGCACTTCCTTAAATGGCAACCCCGAACCATAGGGTTCGAACTCGTCGAAAAACTTCCCGCCTAAAATCACATAGAGGGGGACGCCTAGAATTTTACATTTTAAGTCCCAAAGCGCCATGTCCACTCCGCCTAGAACACCTATTGGCAGACCTTTTTTAGTTTGTATCTTATGCCATAGGTATTCTATTCTAAAGGGATCTTCACCAATAAGTCGTTCTTTGATATAGGTTTCTATAATTCTTGCCATTCCGGCAACTGCAGGACCATATGCTTCTCCCCACCCGTATGTACCACAATCGCTATAAATTTTAATTAGTGTAACGGATCTACTATAGTGTTTGTCTACGGAATTATAGAATGGTTTGGGAGGAATAAACGTTAAGGGGTAAGCTTTTATTTCAGCTATTTTCATATGTACACACCTCTCAAACATATATTTTGGTATTAAACATAGCAATAAATATGCCAGCTATAACCAATTAAAAGCAATATTGTTTTATACAGTTCTACAAAAAAACAGTTATTTCGAAGGTTAGAAATACTATAATACGGACAAGTAAATGGTTTCTTCTATTTGGATTGGGGTGTTTAAAATGTATAAGATTGCTATCCTGTGTCCATATAAAAAACTTGCCGATTATGCAAACTTAATTGGTAAAAAACTTGAAAATATACATATTCAAACCTTTATTGGATATTTTGATGAAGGCGTCAAGTTAGCAAAAGAGGCGGAATCAAAGGGTTATGATGCCATTATAGCTAGGGGAATTACCTACAATAGAATTAAGGAACAAGTAAATATACCTGTAGTAAATGCTCAAGAATCAGTTCATGATTTAATAAGGGCACTATATAAAGTTAGAGGGTGCGGATACAAAGTTAATCTATTTTTATACGAAAATAATTTAATATTGGTGGATCAAAACTTTAATGAATTGCTTAATGATATCTTCGATATCAATTTAACTGTTACAAAATATGGCTGCCCTAAAGATTTAGAGTTATATACAAAAAAATTATCCAAAGATTTCGATGCTTTTATTGGTGGGGCATATGTAGAAGAACTTTCTAAAGAAATAGGCATAAAGAGTATATTGTGGGAAAC
>JAAYHT010000128.1 GCA_012735285.1 Clostridiales bacterium
CCATTGCTTGCTCATTTGCAACCATCTTAACGGCTTCAGTTTCCAGCTCTCTAAACCACTTCTCGCCAACACTGTTGAAGATATCCTCTATCTTTTTTCCACTCATGCTTTCAATGACAGAGTCGACATCAATAAATTTCAAGGTTAACTTGTTTGCAAGCTCTTTCCCCAGTGTTGTTTTACCGCTCCCGGGTAGGCCAATTAGTACAATGTTTTTCATGATTACCACCTATCACTTAGTTTACTGTCAAGTATGCATAAAGCAAGTGCTGATTCAACAACTACAACTGCTCTAGGTACTATACAGGGATCATGTCTACCTTGGATACTTATCTCGCTATCTGTCATTGTCTTTAGATTAACTGTGTTTTGCGTCTTTTTAATCGACGGAGTAGGCCTAAACGCTAATCTAAAGACAATCGGCATCCCATTAGTAATTCCACCGTTAATTCCCCCGCTATGATTTGTCTTGGTATAAAACGATCCATTTTCAAGATATATCTCATCATTTGCCTCGCTTCCTCTCATAGAAGCTATATCAAATCCTGCTCCGAATTCTATAGCCTTTACCCCGGGTATTGAAAACATCATAGATGAAATAGAGCTTTCCATTGAATCAAAGAAAGGAGATCCTAGTCCTGGGGGTATGCCAATGGCCGCACATTCTATAACTCCGCCCAAAGAATCCGAATCTTCTTTTGCCCCGAGTATTGAGGCTTTCATATCCCCCTCAAGGCTTTTATTAAGCAGGGGAAAAGAAGATTTAGTTAAGTCTTCTAAGAGTTCATGGCTTATACTATTAAAACGATCATCTAATACATCAGAAATTTTTAGAATATGTGCACCTATTGAAATATTATCTCTTTTAAGTATTTGCCTTGCAATGCTTCCCGCAAAAGTTAGGGGTGCTGTTAGCCGGCCTGAAAAATGCCCTCCTCCTCTGTAGTCGTTATAACCGTGGTATTTTATATAAGCTGTGAGATCAGCTGTCCCAGGCCGAGGGAGATCACTGTTATAATCCGAAGATCTAGTGTCGCTATTTCTTATCATTCCACACAAAGGCGCTCCTGTGGTCTTACCATTAAAAAGACCGCTTAGTATCTCAACTTCATCCCTTTCACGCCTAGGAGTTGTAAGCTGGTCTCTCCCAGGTGAACGTTTTTGCATATAGAAATTGATTTCATCTAAATCGATATCTTCCCCTGGAGGTAGGCCGTCAATTATTATGCCTATTGCTTTTCCATGGGATTCACCGAATATGCTGACTCTTATGCCCCTTCCCCAAACGTTACTCACTGTGTGCCTCCTTCCTTTCACTACAAAAAACATTCCAAAAGTTAGGATATGATTTATTAACACAGTTAGGATTTAGAATTCTTACAGTGTCTTTGCTTTTTATTGAAGCCACTGCTAACGCCATGGCTATACGATGGTCATTATGTGGGTCTACTGTGCCTCCTTCAAGTTCCTTTACGCCTTTTATAATTAACGAATCTTCTTCTTCAATAATTTCAGCTCCTAATTTATTAAACTGGGTTGCCAATGCATGCAGTCTATCACTTTCCTTCATCCGCAGCCTGGCTGCTCCCACTATTTTGCTTTCGCCTTTTGCAAAGCATAATAATGAGGTTATGGGAGGAACTAGATCTGGAATATCTCTAACATCTATAGTAATCGGTTTGATTTCATCCGCGTTTACTCTGATTTCATCCTTTTGACCTATAATTACTTCTACACCACAATCTTTTAGAATATTTAATATCTCTTTATCGCCTTGAAGCGAATTAAAATTTAAACCTCTCAAGCTGACATTGCATCCTAACGCTCCTGCAGCTAAGAAAAAGGCTGCTGCAGAAAAGTCTGATTCAACTTCATATTGGCTTGGCTTGTATTTCTGGCCACCCTCTACTAAAAATCTATCTTTTACTCTTTCAATTCTTACGCCAAAGTACTCCATTACATCAATTGTAAGATCAACGTAGGCCTTTGATTCTAAGGGGGTTGTTAAAATAATTTCACTATCCCCTTCTAAAAGGGGAAGTGTTAACAGCAGTCCTGTGATAAATTGCGAACTTATATTACCTGGGATATAGAATTTACCTGCTTTAATTGGTCGTTTTACTGTTAAGGTATTTTGGTCAAATTCAAACTCTGCCCCATTATCAATCAGAGCATTTAGAAACTCTTTTAAGGGCCTTTCCATTAACCTAGGATGGCCTGTTAAAGTCACGGGAAGATCAAAAAGCATACAAACTGGTATGAAAAAACGAAGAGTGGAACCTGACTCCCTGCAATTA
>JAAYHT010000129.1 GCA_012735285.1 Clostridiales bacterium
CATATGGTTGGCCGAGATAAAGAATATGCGCACATTGAAAAACTAGGTAATTTAGGTGCTATACCTTGTGACTACGGGTTCAAGGTAGCATGTTTCCCAACAAAGGTAAGAGGCGGTACTGCCGGCCAAGCTAGAGTTGTAGCAATAGTGGAAGATTAATAAGATATTAGGCTAATCTCCTCATATTTTCAATATTCTAAACAAAGGGTAAAGACGGCCAGTTCTTTGCCCTTTATACTAAAAGGAAAGGAAAGTGGCAATATGTACGACAAAAGAGCTTTTGACGCAATATTTTCACCAAGGTCAATTTGTGTAGTAGGCGCTTCTTCATCAAGTGTAAAGACGGGTAGTTTTGCCATGCGTTCAGCTTTTGCAAGCAATGTTCCAGTATATCCTGTTAATAGAAGTGGGGTTGAGGAAATTCTTGGCCAAAAGGCATATAAGACAATAGAGGATATTCCAGATAATGATATAGATCTATTTTTCCTTGTAGTTCCACCTAAGGGTGTAGTACCCGCTTTGAAATCAGCGATAAAGAAGGGATGCAAAGCTGCCATCATTCATGGGAGCGGATACAAGGAGTCAGGAGAAGAAGGAGCTAGAAATCAGGATGAAATAAAAAGAATAGCCGATGAAGCAGGAGTAAGGATAGTAGGACCTAATACCATTGGTTATTTAAGAGCCGCATCTAACTTAAATGCAACTTTTGAACCTCAGTATTCTGACTTGTTCAAAGAAAAGGGGAAAATTACTCTGCTAATGCAAAGCGGTGGAATTGGAGTTCTAAGTTTGAGTGAAATGATGGAGCAGGGTATTCCTCTCGGAACAATGATAGCCCTTGGCAATAGGCTTAACACAGATCTTCATGACATGTTAAATTTCTTTGCAGATGATCCTGAAACAGAAGTTATCTGTATGCATGTTGAAGGTACAGATAACTTAAGGGAACTCTACGAAGCAGCAGAAAGATGTGTTAGGAAAAAACCGGTACTTGTTGTAGTGGGAGGGACAACTGATGGCGGAAGAAAGGGAGCCCAATCGCACACCGGTACTATGGCTTCTTCTGCCAACATATACAGTGCGGCCTTTAAGCAGGCAGGTGTTATCCAAGTTAACAGTGTAAAAGAAATGATTAATGCTGCCAAGATGCTTAGTGTGGCTCCCCCTCCTAAAGGAGATAAGATTTGTGTGTTAACCCATATGGCAGGACCGTCGATACTCTGCTGTGACAATTTAATACAAAATGGTTTAAAGCTATCTGAGCTTAGTGAGAAAACTAAAAAGAGATTATTGGATGAGAATGTGGTGCCTGCTGAATTTATTAATCCGCAGAATCCTGTTGATATGACAGCTTACGGAAAAGAGCAGCCTGAACGGTTTCCAAAGGCATTGAGGATTCTAGCAGAAGATGAAAATGTAGATGGCGTAATAGGAGTATCTGCTTCCGCATTGGCTGATGAATATGCACCACAATTTTTAGTAGAAGAGTTTGGGGCCGTTGCCAAAGAGTACAATCTGCCTCTGGCCATGGTCTGGTGTGCATATTACACCGATTACCATCATGAATTTAAGAGATTCCTAGATGCCGGAATTTGTGCTTATCCTAATCCAAATGAAGCAGCAGCAGCCTTTGCTAATTATATTAAATACTACAGATTCAGGAACAAGGATAAGGGTGAATCTCCTAATTTAAGTTTTGATCCGGCATTAAAAGGCTATTTGGATTCATGTAAGGGCAGAGAGAATGGATTTCTTTTAGAACATGAGTCAAAACAGCTTATGGAGTATGCAGGTATAAAAACTGCTTCGGGGGAACTAGTAAACGATGCAGAATCTGCTGTAAAGGCAGCCCTTAAAATTGGATTCCCTGTGGTGCTGAAAGTAGCAGCCGATAATATCGTACATAAAAGCGATATGGGAGGTGTAAAACTGAACCTCTCAAGCGAAACTGAAGTAAAAGATGCTTTTAACGATATTAAAGAAAAGGCTTTAGCAATACCTGATTCCGGATTTAGAGGAGTCTTAGTTCAGCCCATGCTGCCTCCAGGAGGTACTGAGCTTATCGTAGGAGCAATGCAAGATCCTCAAGCCGGCCCTGTGGTTATGGTAGGCCTTGGAGGTATATATGTTGAAGTCCTCAAAGATGTATCTTTCCGATTGGCACCTGTTACTAAGTCCGAAGCAATAGAAATGCTTAACGAACTAAAGGGAGTAGCAATATTAAAAGGTGTAAGAGGCAGTGAACCTATCGATGAATCTACTTTAGCGGATGTTATTGTCAGAGTATCTGAATTGATAAGTAAGCATCCGATAAAAGAAATCGATTTAAACCCTGTGATTTGTTACGGCGGAAGCAAATATTATGCAGCAGATGCGAGAGTCATTATGGGTGAGTAATAGATTTAATTCATCTCGCATCCGCTAGTGGAATGACTAAGGAGAAAGAGTGTTAGTACATAAGTTCTATTAAATAATAGAACCTTGAAATCTGGTAATTACTCAAACTACCGTTAGATAAAGGAATCACCTTATATAATTCATATTCCCCCTCGAATTAGACAAAGGTTGCATTATTTTATTCTCCTACAGCATAAGCGGTAGTTTGAGTGATTAATACAATTATAGTCTAGGAAGGTTGTGTTCCGCAACCATAGATATGTACGCTTGATGGTACGCCATAAGCGTTTCAAATCTTTTCGTTTTAAGTAAAGGGAGTATTTTAATGATACAGGGATATGATTCGCAAATTGATTTTATTGTACCAGATTTCCCTTTGCATTTAGATATTGAAGTAACCAGTCGATGTAATCTTAATTGCGAGTTTTGTGATAAACAGCCTCTTTTAAAAAAGGGACAACTCGGAGATATTGAATTCAGCTTATTTAACCGCATTATAGATGAGGCTGGGGAAGCTGGTCTTGAAAGTCTTGGCTTGAGTTATCGCGGAGAGCCGCTTTTGCACCGAGATATTGCAGATATGGTCTATTACGCCAAAAGCAAAGGTGTTAAGTTTGTGTTCTTTTGCACTAATGCTATGCTCCTAACCCCTATCATATCAGAAAAATTAATAGATGCTGGCTTAGACCGAATTATAATTTCAGCGCAAGGAACTACTGCTCATACATTTGAGTATTCAAGACTTGGAGCAAAATTCAATGTAGTTTTGCGCAATCTTGATATGCTTAGGAATTTAATAAGCAAAAAAGGAGCTTCTTTAGAAGTATGGGCACAGGCAGTTGCTTTAAAAGAGCTAAATGAGGAAGAATTCAAGCAATTTTGGATGCAGCGCTGCGACAATGCGGTTGTTGTTAGATATAGGGAATCTGAGAAAAGGATAGAAGGACTAAAATCTTCCTGGGTATGTCCCCAGCCCTGGTCAAGACTTACTGTCGAATGGGATGGTACTATACTGCCATGCAGTAACAACGATGTAAGATCATATAGTCTTGGAAATGCCTCTATTATCTCCATCGCTGAAGCCTGGAACAGTGAAGCTATAAATAAAATTAGGAAATACCATATGGAAGGCCGCTCACATGAAATAAAGGATTGTGACGGCTGTCCTTTTAGGACTGTTGCTATTCAAAATTATATGGAAAGGAAAGGATAGGCATAATGAAGGAGAACGAAAAGAAGATATTTTATGTAATTGAACAGATATGTAATGGTTGTGAGACCTGTTCATTAGTTTGCTCCATAATTATTAATAAAACAGGCTTCAGCAAGAACTCAAATATTAGCATGATCCGTGCGGAAGAGGCTGGCTACAATCGCCCAGGTACGGTAGGCATAGGTTATGATGAACCAGTTGTCGGATGTAATGCTGATCCATGTGATGGAGAACCTAAGTGCGTAAAGTATTGTCCTACCGGTGCATTGATCTATGGCACCCATGAGGAAGTTCAGGCAAAGAAGATGGAAATAATGAGACTTTGGAAGGCCGATAATATGGAATCTAAAGTTAGAGCTCCATGGGCACAGAGGAGGGATTAAGGTGTTTGGATGGTCAGGATGTATATTAAGAATAAATACTAGCGATGGGACAGTGAAGTATTCAGATGTTGGAGATGATCTTAGAAAGGAGTACATTGGTGGAAGAGGGTTAGCAACCAGGCTCCTTTATGATGAAGTAGGTCCTGATGTGGATCCAAAGGGGCCAGACAACAAATTATATATGACAGTAGGACCCTTGACAGGAACTCCCCTTTCAGCATGTAGACTGACTGTTACTACTAAAACACCTAGAAATGGATTCATACATGACGGTAATATGGGTGGTTTTTTCGCCTCGGAATTGCGTTTTGCCGGCTATGACGGACTAGTGTATTAGAAGGAAGCTCCGAAAAACCTATATACATATTTATAGATGATGACAAGGTAAGTTTCCATGATGCTTCACACCTGTGGGGACTTTCGGTAACTGAAACACATATTAAACTTCGCGAAGAACTTGGAGATCCTTCCATTAGAACTATAATAATAGGGCCTGCTGGCGAGAACCAGGTTAATGCATCAGTCATAATTGGAGACCTATATCATGTAAGCGGCAGAGGGGCAGCGGGTCGAGTTATGGGTTCAAAAAAGGTTAAGGCTATAGCGGTAAGAGGCACGAAAGAGATACCAATATTTGACCCAGATGCATTTATGGATGTTTATCATGATTTTTGGAAAGAGTTATCACCCAATGATTGTGTTGATATCTTCCATAGACCCTGGGGAGTAGCTGGAGATTCATTGGCAACAGACTATATCAAAACAATGGGCGGATTAGCGGTAAAAAATGATCAGGGCTTTGATGAAGAGGTTCCTTCGTTTGATATAGGTTCTGCTACTATACGGAAGCTTCTTGTCCGTCCTATGTCATGTTTCTCTTGCGGTTTACCTTCTTGTAGTCAATTGATAGCATACGGCGATACCGTTCTTAAAATGCACACAGGCTCTATAATCGGTCTTGGTTCAAACTTCGGAATTACTGATATAAACGCAATTATGGAATTGCATAAAATCTGGACAGAATTAGGACTTGATGTCTCTGTTTCACCCACCATATCATGGACAATTGAGGCTTATCAAAGAGGTTTGATAACAAAGGATGATACTGACGGTTTGGAATTAAAGTGGGGCGATCCCCAAATTATATTAAAACTAGTCCACAAACTGGTATTTAAGGAAGGACAGTTTGGTGAACTTATGGCAGAAGGCCTCAAAGCCTTGACCGAAAAATATGGAGGGGAAGAGTTCGCCTTACATGTGAAAGGATTAGATATCACTTTGGTGCCTTCAAGGTCTATGTATGGTATGGGCTTGGCATATGCCGTTAATGATCAAGGGGCAGACCACTGTCGGATTTACCCACCATATCCCCCTAATGCTGATGCAGTGCCTGAACATATAGAGTTACCTTTTGATGTAGAAAAGGCTGCTATTCGAGACATTCCTGATGAAAAAGCAAAGTTAATAAAATGGTCATTTGATTCTAGAGCTGTTTTAAATTGTTTAACCACTTGCGTATTTCTCAGCAGAGGAAAATTATTCTCAGACTTTAGTTACTTTGCACGTGCCCTTACAGCGGCTACTGGAACAGAATACACCCATGATGAACTAATGAAAATAGGCGAGAAAATATGTAACTTGGAAAGAAGCTATAATGTGCTAAATGGTAACGCTTCTCGAAAAGACGATACCCTGCCTAAGAGATATTTAAATGAACCATTTAAATCTGGAGGATCTATAGGTATGGTAGTACCTTTGGATAGAATGTTAGATGACTACTATAAAGCACGTAATTGGGATATGGCAACCGGTCGTCCCACACAAGAAAAGTTGCTAGAATTGGGCTTAGACTTTGTAGTGGAGGATTTTAAAAATAGGGGGGTTTGGAGTTAATGAAGATACATATGGTTTATCTGGTACACTTCCATGATCTTGCTGGTAAAGATGAAGAGCTACTTGAACTGGATATAGAAACTGCTGATGATCTAATTGATTATTTAGAAAGTAAATATCCTGGTATGGGGATGTTGCTTAGAAGGGAAGACGGCTCCGCACAACCTTATAATACTGCGATTCTGAATCGTAAAGGAGAAAGGGCCCAATTTATAAAGGATTTTTCAGTAGGATTAGCTGACGGAGACCATGTTACTTTAATCTAAAGTAGTTAGGAGGTTCAAGGTGAGTGATGTTGAAATAATAAAAACTGCCTGTCGAAATTGTCATGGCAGTTGTGTAGCCGATGTATATTTAAAAAATGGAAAGATAATCAAAATTAAGCCTGATAAAAACTCTCCACTATCTAGAGGTCGTATGTGCCCTAAAGGCTTAAGCGGTATAGAATTGGTTTATCACCCAGATAGATTAAAATATCCAATGAAGCGAGTGGGAAAGAGAGGGGAAGGAAAATGGCAGAGGATTTCATGGGATGAGGCTTATGATATTATTTGCGATAATATAAATGAAATCACTGAAAAGTATGGTAGAGAAGCCATTGCTGTTGGCCATGGAACAGGACGACACCATATGAATCAGGTTATTAGGTTTGCTAATACTTTGGGTACACCAAACTGGTTTGAACCTGGTTTTGCTCAATGTTTCTTCCCCAGGATTGCAGTTGCAAAAATGACCATAGGAGAGTTCATGCCCTGCGACTATTATAGTGATGTTAACCCTGAATGCATAATGGTATGGGGGCACAATCATATTAAAAGTGGCCACGGCGGAGAGAATATGTTTCTAATTGGTGATGCTATAAAAAAAGGATCAAAACTGATAGTAGTTGATCCTAGGCGTACTGAACTTGCTGAAAAGGCAGATCTTTGGTTGCAGGTAAGACCGGGAACTGATGCTGCTTTAGCTATGGCTGTGGTTAATGTGATAATAGAAGAGGAGCTATATGATAAGGAATTCGTGGAAAAATGGACCTACGGATTTGAAGAACTAAAGCAAAGGGCAAAGGAATACCCACCAAAAAAGGTTTCCGAGATTACCTGGGTTCCGGAGGAACAGATAATTCAGGCTGCCAGGATGTTCAGGGCAGCTAAGCCGGGAATGATGGAATGGGGTTTAGCCCTTGAACACACATGTAATTGTGTTCAAGCAGTCAGAGCTGTGGGCCTAATACCTATTCTTACAGGCAATATCGATGTGCCGGGCGGCTGGGTAGAAGGAATGAAATTAATCGACCCTCCTAGTAAAAACTTGGACCGGTTACCATTAGAGCAGCAGTACAAACGGTTAGGCTTTGGTGAATATAATCTATTAACTGCATTGGATGCACCAAACCCCGGATCCCATATACCGACAATTCTCGAAGCGATGAAAACCGGGGAACCATATCCGATAAAAGGTCTGCTCTTATTTGGTAACAATGGCCTTTTGAGTATAGCAGATACTAAGAATACATATGAAGCATATATGGCAAATGACTTTATATGCTGTATGGATCTGTTCATGACACCTACAGCCGAGATTTCTGATATCGTATTGCCAGCTGCTTCATGGTTAGAATTAAATGAGATAATTGGATATCCTGCCTACTCGGCCAATACTGTCCTTGTGCAGAAGCAAATTGTAAGGACCCATGAATGCAAATCAGATGAAGAGGTCTTTTGTGAGCTATCAAAGCGGTTAGGACTTGACTGGGGAGCAGACAAACCTGAAGACATTTACAACCAACAGCTAAAGGTAACTGAGAAAAGATATCCTGAATACAAAGGCATAGATTTTGATAAGATGAAAGAACTAAACTATATTAGCGTACCGATTGAATACAGGAAATATGAGAAATCTGGCTTTAAAACTAGGACGGGTAAAGCAGAACTATATTGCACACAATTAGGAGCCTGGGGCTATGATCCCTTGCCATATTATGTAGAACCTCCTGAGACTGTTTACAGTCAACCGGAACTGGCAAAGGAGTATCCCCTTACATTGACTACAGGCGGCAGGTCAATATATTTCTTCTGCACCGAGAACAGACAGATGCCTTCGTTAAGGGGTAAACACCCATTTCCTTTAGTCGAAATCCATCCTGATACTGCAAAGAAACATGGAATTGAAGATGGTGATTGGGTCTACATAGAGACTCCTCGAGGCAGAATCACACAAAAAGCCAAGGTTACAGATGGTATTGATCCAAGGGTCATTAACTGTGAGTATGGTTGGTGGTATCCTGAGGTTAAAACTCCAGATCATGGTCTATGGGAATCAAATGCCAATGTACTTACCCCGATGTCTGGCCCCTATGATCCTGCTATGGGTACATATCTTTAAGGGCTTTCCTTTGTAGGATTTATAAAAACGAGGATTGCCATATTGAGGAGAGATATAGGCAGTCTGATATTTACAAACAGTATATGGCTAATAAAGAAACTGAAGAGAGTTAAGTCTTTATAAACAAATATATTAAATTGGAGGGCAAATCTTTAGATTTGTTCTTCAATTTTTTGCTATAATAAAATGAGCTATTACTAAGAAAGAAGGGGAATTATGGATATTATAGTGTTATACAGATCAAAGTATGGATATACGAAGAGGTATGCTGAATGGATTGCAGAGGAGCTGGAATGCGATTTAATGGAGGTTTCTAAGGCAAGTGAAAAGCTGCTTTCCAAATATGATCTAATAATATTTGGAGGAGGCTTGTATGCCAGTGGTATTAATGGTATAAAGTATATTGTTAAAAACTTTAAAGCTATTAAAGATAAAAGACTAATAATCTTCACAGTCGGATTAGTTGATCCTGAAGAAAAAGCCCAGTATATAAGCATAAAAGATAAGAACTTTCCCGATGATATGGTTGGCTATGTGGAGGTTCATCAGCTTCGCGGAGGTATTGACTTTAACAGGCTTAAAATAGTAGATAAATCATTATTAAAGGCTATGAAGAATCTGATTGAAAAGAAAAGTGAAGATGAAAGAAATGAAGTGGAAAAAACAATAATAGAGACATATGGCAAGACCATAGATTATTCGGATAGGGAAAGTATTAAACCTATAATTGATTCTGTAAGAAAGGTGTAGAAATGTTAACGGGAAAACAAAGAAGTTTTTTAAAGAAAATTGCTCATGATATAGAGCCTACAGTATATACCGGCAAAGCAGGAATTACCGATAATATACTAAAAGAAATGGATCAAGGACTTGAGAAAAGGGAAGTAGTTAAAGTAAAAATTCAAGAAGGATGCGAATTAAATCCTAAGCAAGTAGCAAATGAGATGGCAGAAACTTTAAATGCAGAGTTTGTGCAGGCAATAGGAAGAAAGTTTGTTTTATACAGGCCTTCGAAGGAAAATAAGAGGATAGAATTGCCATAATAAACGTAGCTTAAAATAGTACAGTATTTTGCTAACTTTGTGATATTAGCCCTTATATATGGTTCTATTTGTAACGCTGATGCCCTTTGGATTCTTGTATGCAGTAATAAAGAAAGCAGGGATTATAAAAACAGTAGTTATGACTTTTGTGCCCAGCTATCTTTAAAATAATAGGAGAGCAATATTAGCTATCTTTTACTATATTTTTATACACAAAGTAGGAATATATAGCTGTAATTATGCTAGGTACTAGCACCCCAATCATGAGTATTATGAACCTCATGCTTCCTTCAGTAATGAGAACCCCTATCAGAGCTAAAAATCCCCCTAAAACCATAAGCTTTGAGCCAAATCGATGGGTTTTTTTCCATACCTCTTCGTTTGCAAGGGTCCATGGAAACTTGAAGCCAACGAAGTAGTTATGTCTTACCCTGCCCATTATATTTCCAATCAAAATGAATAGGATTGCTACAGCTATTGGTATCCAAAGACTTACATCTACTTTATATCCCAGTGAGGCCATAATTGTAATAATATAAGTCAAGACCATAAAAATATGAAAACTGTATCGAATTATTTTGTATGAAGCAGTGAATTTTTCGTAGTTTTGTTTTTTAGGATCTAACTTAGGCAGAACTAGGAAAAAAACATACATAATAATATTTAATAATGGTATAAAAAATGCGCCGAAGGTTTTTGAAGCATAGTTATCTATTTCGCCTTTAATATTCCAATGTATGGGAACCTGTTCAGGCAGGCTTGGATAAACTGCAAAGGCAAATATAAGGGTAGCAAAGAGTATTAATAGTATTATCCATTCACGTCTTAGAAACTGCCTCATAATTTATTTGTCCTCCTCTTTAGCTATAAAATTTAGAAAAAAACTCAATACCTCATGAAATACGGTAGTATTTAATGAGTAGTAAATATTTTGTCCAATCCGTTCGTCTAATATCAAGTTTGCATTCTTAAGTATATTTAAATGGTGGCTGATGCTGGGCTTTGATATATTAAAATGCTCAGCTATCTCACCTGCATTCATATCCTTATCTTTAAGTAGAACTAATATTTTTCTCCTGGTTTGATCAGATAGGGCTTTAAATGTTTTGTTATGGTCAGACATGTCTACCTCCTATTAGATATTTAGACAAATATCTAAATATATTATAAATTATATAGGGTAGGCTGTCAATTGGAAATAAATTCTGTGAAATTCATTTCCCAATTCTCAACATAGTCACCTACAGCCCATTCTGCCATGATAACTTTCTCGCTGTCTTTTAAAGGAATTTTTTCTAGCGGAGGATCGATAAGGTTTTCTCTATAGCTTTTATAAACAATTATTTCATCATCGGTTATTACTAAAGCCAAATTGCTATTAGGCGATGTAAACACATCGCATGCAGCAGGAACATGGTTTTTGATCCTGGTCCATGGTATCTTCAATTCGTTGTAATATACTACGTGATTGGGTAGAATCGCGCTAATATTGTAATCATTAGTAACGTATTCATCATCATATTTATATTCCAACCTGCCGGTAAATATCCAATAGCCCATCTTTCTTGCAAGTCCGAAGTTTTCTTCATCATGCATAATTTGCTCGATTCCAAGCTGCTTTAGAAGTCTTTCCCTTTGCTGTTCCATAGCAGATGCTGCGTCAGGTCCTGCCAAGTCAGAAATCTTTATAGGCTTTAAAATGGGCAGACTGTCTACAGCTACCACTTTGAGCCTGCTTCTTTCTATAGATTCTTGTTTTATAGTTTCTTCTAGTGATATATAGTCGTTTCCGATGTAGTTGACACTGCGGTTTATCGATGCTGTACTGTATTCTTTATTGCTCATTATATTATCTTCTTCTACTTGGGTTTCCTGCAACAAAACATTTTTTACTAACAAGATGTCCTGGTTGTTTTCATGCTCAACCTCAAGCTGGTAAAAACCGCTGCGCCTAGGAAAGAAAATTTTATCAACTTCTAAAATAGGGGACAAGCTATCATCCTTAAAAGAAATCCAGAGGGTGCGGTAAGATGAACTGTCAGCCTGTGGAGTTCTTAGGCCTAACAATATACCTGTGGGTATATTGTAGTTATCTTCATCGCCATCTAAGGGTATCCAGTCATGTTGAGCATATTTCAGTATGGTCTCATCCACATCATCTGAAACTTGTTTTAATAAATAAGTTTTGTTTAAAAATATTAAAAGTAGTTCCTCGTCACTTTCCTTGACGAATTCACAAAAATACTGATCGCCTTCGTAAAGGGTCAGTATTTCTATTGTTGGTTCTTTAAAACTAAAACCAGTTGGATAGGCCTGATGGTGATAGACCAGGTAACTGGCTGATTCAACCCTTCTTATACTATAACGGGGATTTTGTAAGAAATACTCGTTTATTAAGACATAATCATCAGTAAAATAAATATTTTCACCAATTAGGCTATCATCAGGCTCAACCATGTCATCTCCCAAAAGAGAAACTACTTCCCAAGTACCCTTCAAAGGAAGCTCTTTAATATCAGGAGGTATGACCCTGAGGCTTGAATCAGAATTGCTATTCTGGCATGCTGTTAAAAATGCTAAGCAAATTATTACTAACAAGATCTTTTTCATATTATTCCGCCTCCCTTATGGGCAAGCTGATTTTAACCTGTGTGCCCTTGCTTAACTCACTTTTAATATCAATAGTTCCGCCCATCAATTTAATGATCTCATCGGAAATAGATAGGCCCAGTCCGGTTTGTGATTTACTCGACTTACCCTTATAGAATTTTTCCTTAACCCTAGGGAGTTCTTCCTCTGATATACCGCAGCCTGTATCTTCAATATAGAAGTAGTAGTTTTGCTCATCGTTTAAGGCCTTAAGTGTAACCCTGCCGCCTGAAGGTGTGAACTTAAAAGCATTGTCAAGCAGGTTGATAAAAACCTGCTTTAATCTATTTGGATCGGTGCAGATAATAGGGTCTTTAATATTTAGCTCAACCTTAAAATCAAGTCCTAAAGCCATAGCCCTTTGCGACAATTGTATGCGGATGAGATCTATCAGCTCAGCTATATCAGTCTTTTGGTTTTGCAAACTGATATTTCCCGTAACAAATCTCGAAAAGTCTAAAAGTTCGCTTACCATATCGCTTAGCCTATCGCTCTCTTTTTCAATGATGTTTAAGCCGTCTTGGAGCAATTCCTTATCTTCATATCCATGCATGAGGGTAACAGCCCATCCCTTAATTGAAGTCAAGGGCGTACGGAGTTCATGGGAGACAGATGAAATGAAGTTGTTTTTAAGCTCATCCTTTTTCACGACTTCGGTTGCAAGATAATTTAAGGTTTCAGATAGCTTTCCAATCTCATCTTTTGTATTTACGTCACTTCTTACATTAAAGTTTCCCTTGGCCATCTCTTCTGCAACCGAAGTTATTCTTTTTACAGGTTCTGTGATGGTGTTAGCTAGAATAAGGCTTACAAGTCCTGTAAAAAGCACAACGATGGCTCCGAAACAAATATATTTATAGGTGATTATACGGATTTCTTTATTAATTTCGCTTTAAGAGGCGATAAACCTTAAGACTCCGATCTGTTGGCTATCTACCACTAAAGGAAAAGATGCAGCCATCACCTTTTCCGTATCATAGGGAACATGTCCAATCCAGCTGCCCTTTTCTCCCTTTAATGCTTTCACGACATCCTCAGTTTTATAATCGCCCAAAGCACCGTGGGAATTCATTAGGACATTACCGTTTTGATCTAGGATTTCAACCTGGGCCGATGTCTGCTTCCAGAAAGTATCAACGTTATTTACTATGTTTTCCTGAAGAGTGGAGTCAGAAAAATATCTTACATATATGTCCTTTGAAGTTTCCAGTTGGTTGAAAAGGGTTTCTTCTAGGTTATTATAGTAGTTGCTTCGTATGCCTGTAATAAAGAAGATTTCTAGTATGATAACGGTGATGAGGATAATATACATGAAGCTTATTACCATCTTCCTTCTTATACCTGACATTAGTCCTCTTCCCCCAATCTATAACCGAATCCCCATACCGTTTTTATAACCTGGGGGTTAGAAGCATCATCCTCAATCTTTCCCCTCATCCTTCTAATATGGACATCTACAGTTTTTAAATCCCCAAAGTAGTTTTCACCCCACACACTATTCATAATCTCGTTTCTTGAAAA
>JAAYHT010000130.1 GCA_012735285.1 Clostridiales bacterium
AGGCCATTGGTCTGAAAGTGAGGTATACGCCGCGAAAAAGCATGGGCTTATGCGCGGTATGGGGGATGGAAGTTTTGGATTTGGACGTTTGATCACAAGGGCAGAATTTGTAACAGTATTATGCAATATGTTTAAATGGAGTCTGTCAAATCCTGGTAACCAAACCTTTGTTGATGTTAATATGAATGAATGGTATTTTCCATACATAGAAACAGCTATTGAACATGATGTAATAGACAAATCAAAACATTTTTATCCAAATACCCCTATAACCCGGGAAGAAATGGCTGTCATGCTTGTCAGAGCTTTAGGCTATAAAACTTTGGCTGAAACAATAACTGTTGATCATAATTTCAAAGATGTAACAGATAATGAAGGTTATATAACAATCGCTTATGACATTGGCATGACCAAGGGTACAAGCCCTACTACTTTTGAACCAAAAAGTAGCGCCAAGCGTGAAGAAGCGGCAGCAATGCTGGTTAGAGTTTATGAAAAATATATTGCTGGCATAGATTGGTTGCATGGCTTTTATGCATTTTCTTCTTATTCCCAAAGAGAATTGACAAAAGATATGGATGCTGTGTCGGTTGGCTGGAGCAGGATGAGCTACGATCCCCAAATAGGGGTGTATCTAAATACAACTTCCAAAGACAACAACGAATGGCATATACCCTTAGCCTATGAGACTATAATTTCATATTTCAAACAGAATTCGACAAAAACTCACTTAAGTGTATTTATGGATACATCTGTTCGTATTACGATGGAAGATGGTAGTATTAAAAATATTTGTGAATTAGTTTTGCTTGATGATGAAAGACGACAAGAGGCGGTAAATGCTATTATAGCTGAGCTGACAATGGAATACAGTGAACTGGGATATAATCCATATAGTGGTGTTACAATAGATTTCGAAGGAATGAAAGGAATTGAACTAAAAGAAGCCTTTACATTATTTTTAAAAGAGCTGTCAAAAGAATTAGAGTCTCTTGACAAAACCCTTTATGTCACAGTTCATCCAAAGCTTGAAGACGGAATATATTATGACGCTTATGATTACCGGGCTATAGGTGAAATAGCGGATAAAGTAATATTGATGGCTCATGATTACAATGTAACTAAGATGCCTGAGAATCTATTGGGTTCAGAGTATCATAGAAATACTGCCCTAACACCCTTTGCAAGTATATATTATGCATTAAAGGCAATTACTGATGAGAATACAGGAGTTTCGGATCCTTCTAAAATTGGTTTAGCTATAAGCTTTTCTAGCGTAGGTTGGCAGTTAAAGGATTCGAAGCTGGCAAGTGTTGATTCTGTAAGGCCTGCTCCATCTACTATTTATACCAGGTTAAAAGACGGCGCAAAGATGGGGTATTCAGAAATATACAGAAATCCCTATATTACCTACACTACTGAGGATGGAACCGAGATATTCCTATGGTATGAAGATGAGAGAAGCGTTAATGATAAGCTGCAGCTTGCAAAGCTATTTGGAATAAAGGGAGTTTCCTTATGGCGCATAGGCCTTATTCCAAACTATGACGATGAAGGCATTTATTACAATGTATTTGATAGTATTTTAAATTAGTATTTTGATATGAGATAATACATTTGTGTCAAAAAAGTATAAAAAAAGAAAGGCCTCTGATATAATGTTTTTCAACTTCAAAAACAAATATTGGAAGGAGACCTTTCTTATGAAAACAATTATAACA
>JAAYHT010000131.1 GCA_012735285.1 Clostridiales bacterium
AACACCAAATGAGGTTGTTGAAGAATATTTCTCTAAAAACGCAGCTTAGGATGTTATTGTTAATGACAGTTTAATTAAGAAAAACAACCAAACATTTTTAAAGAATGTTTTTCAGAGGTCTTTGTCTCAAATGATTGACTACTCTAGAATTATTGAAATTATCCTGAACCAAAAACATTGTAAATTTTAACAGATAGGAATATAATATAATTTTGACAAAGGAAGTGTTTAATTATGGTAAATTTGTATTATTACAAAACCGCAATAGGCTATATAGGGATTGCTGAAAATGGAAATGCTATTACAAACCTTTTTTTTTACTCAAGGTGAACATGTTAATAATCAAGGCCATAAAGAGACAGACTTGTTAAGGGAAGCGTCAAAACAGTTGGATGAATATTTTATGGGCAATCGCTTTAAATTTGATCTGCCTTTATTTTTGTCAGGAACTGAATTCCAGTTGAAAGTTTGGAAGGCCTTGGAATCAATTCCCTATGGAGAAACACGAAGCTATAAGCAGATTGCTGAAGCAATAGGTAATCCTAAAGCTTGTAGAGCTGTAGGAATGGCAAATAACAGAAATCCAATATCAATTATTATTCCATGTCACCGTGTCATCGGTTCAAGCGGTAGGCTAGTTGGATACGGAGGGGGGCTAGATATTAAAGAGAAACTGTTACAGTTGGAGAGAGATAATGTACGCTGATATTCGCGATAAGTTATTTGAACTATCAGAACCTAAGTATCAAAGGTTTGTTTCTGGTTTGCTTCCCAATGTAGAGAATATTATAGGTGTTAGATTAACAGAGCTTCGTAAAATAGCTAAACAAATAGCTAAAAATGATTGGAGATTATACCTAGAAACTTGCCCAACCGACTATTTCGAGGAACTCATGTTAAAGGGTATGGTAATAGGATATTGCAAGACTGATGTTGAAGAGCTCCTCAGTTACATTTCAAATTTTGTAACTAGGATAGATAACTGGTCAATATGTGATAGTTTCTGTTCTGGTTTAAAATTTACTAAGAAGAATAGAAAAAGGGTTTGGGAATTTCTTAATAACTACTTTAATTCAAAATCTGAATTTGAGGTTAGGTTTGCTGTAGTAATGCTAATAAACTACTATATAGATGAAGAATATATAGAAAAGGTACTAGGAATTCTGGATAGTATTGATAACGAAGGATATTATGCCAGAATGGCTATAGCTTGGGCAGTATCAAAATGTTTTACAGAGTTTCCGAATGACACAATGGAATATTTAAAAAATAATAAGCTTGATGATTTTACATATAGAAAATCACTTCAAAAGATAATAGAGTCGAATAGAATTGATGAAAAAACTAAGATGAAGATAAAGGAATTGAGGATAAGATGAGGATAGCGGTAGTTGATGGTCAGGGCGGCGGCATCGGAAGAGCAATAGTTGAAAAAATTAAGAAAGCAAATATCGATAATGTGGAAATATTAGCTTTAGGCACGAATTCTATTGCAACAGACCAGATGCTAAAAGCCGGTGCCGACATGGGGGCAACGGGAGAGAATGCAATTATTTATAATATTAATAAAGTTGATATAGTTTGTGGCGTCATTGCAATCCTGTCGGCAAATTCGATGATGGGTGAATTAACACCTGCAATGGCAACAGCCATCAGCAGCAGTAGTGCTTATAAAGTTCTACTGCCGATAAATCGCTGCGGTATTCATGTTGTTGGGGTTATTGATTCAAATCTCAATACTTATATAGATGAAATCGTTTTCACTATTGAAAGGTATATTTCAGAAAAAGGAGTAGGTAAATGAGTGACATAAAAAGCTTTTTAGAACGTAAAGACATCAGATTTACAGTAAATAGATATGCTAATGAAGCTCTATCTGCAATGGCAATCGGTTTGTTCTCTTCATTAATTATTGGGTTAATTATAGAGACACTTGGAGAACAAACTATTAACCTTTTTGGGGAAAATTCAGTTTCACTCCTTTTAATGGAGGCGGGACAAGCTGCAATGGGATTAATGGGAGCAGCTATAGGTGCCGCAGTTGCTTTTGGTTTAAAAGCGCCTCCTCTAGTAATTTTCTCAAGCATAGTTACAGGTAGTGTTGGAGCTGCCTTTGGAGGGCCTGCAGGCTCATTCATAGCTACTGTTTTCGGTGCAGAATTTGGAAAAGCTGTATCAAAAGAAACAAAAGTAGATATAATCGTTACACCGGCAGTTACATTAATTATAGGATTTATTGCAGCAAAAACAATCGGCCCTGCAGTACATGCTTTAATGACAGGCTTAGGGAAGGTAATCATGCATGCGACAGAATTGCACCCATTTCTTATGGGAATTATTGTTTCTGTTATAATGGGGCTCGTACTTACTGCTCCAATTTCTAGTGCTGCACTGGCGATAATGCTTGGATTATCGGGCTTGGCAGGTGGAGCTGCAACTGTTGGCTGCTCTGCTCAGATGATAGGGTTTGCAGTAATTAGCTTTAGAGAAAATGGAATTGGCGGTTTATTTGCTCAAGGCCTAGGAACTTCGATGCTCCAGATATCGAATATTGTGAACAACTGGTGGATACTAGTACCGCCCACATTGACATCGGCTATACTTGGCCCAGTAGCAACAATAGTTTTTAAGATGACCAATGTCCCTGAGGGTTCAGGTATGGGGACTTCTGGATTTGTAGGGCAGATAGGTACTTTTAAATCTATGGGCTTTAGCATCGAAGTACTATTTTCTATTATTTTGCTTCACTTTGTTCTGCCCGCAATCATAGCTATAATTATAGATAGATTTCTTAGAAGAATTGGAAAAATAAAGGGAGAAGACTATAAACTTGACTTATAAGAACCAATACCTTAAATTTGATATGAGATAATACATTTGTGTCAAAAAAGTATAAAAAAAGAAAGGCCTCTGATATAATGTTTTTCAACTTCAAAAACAAATATTGGAAGGAGACCTTTCTTATGAAAACAATTATAACAGAAG
>JAAYHT010000132.1 GCA_012735285.1 Clostridiales bacterium
GATCGTAACTTCATCAGCCAGCACAGATAATCTCTTTCCACTTTTCTTAACTACTTTCAGCAGTTGTAAAGCAGATAATATTCCATCGCCTGTAGTGCTATGATTTAAAAATATTATGTGTCCTGACTGTTCTCCACCTAATACACATCCAGTCTTTAGCATGCTTTCTAGTACATATCTGTCTCCGACCTGGGTAACATCAACTTTACATCCTAGTTCCTCTAAAGCCTTATGTAGTCCTAGATTGCTCATTACGGTAACGGTTACCCTATCGCCCAGGAGTTCACCTGACTCTTTTAGCATCTTTGCACAGATATAGATCACTCTATCGCCATCAATTATTCTTCCGTTTTCATCAATTGCGATAAGGCGATCAGCGTCTCCGTCAAATGCCAGACCCAGGTCTGCTTTTTCCTCTACTACACGTTTTTGTAATTCTTCGGGATGGGTGGACCCACACTTTTCATTAATGTTAATACCGTTAGGCTTATTTGCAATTACTACTACATCGGCTCCAAGTTCGGAAAGAACTTTTTCTGCTATTTGGTAAGATGCTCCATTGGCGCAATCAACGACTACTTTCATGCCATAAAGATTTACATCGATAGTGCTTTTTAGAAAATCAGCATAGATATTGATGGCATCCTGCTCAGCCTTTTCCGTATACCCTAACTTATCACCTGTTATATGGCTGTTAACATCTGTATTTTCAACTATAATTCTTTCTATCTCATCTTCTATTTCATCTTCAAGTTTAAAACCTTCGGAATTAAAGAATTTAATACCATTGTATTCAAAAGTATTATGTGAAGCGGAAATAACAACGCCGGCATCAGCTTGCATATATCTTACAAGATAAGCAATAGCAGGTGTAGGCATAATACCAACCTTAATTACTTTACCACCCATAGATAAAATTCCTGCACTTATGGCATCTTCTAGCATATCACAGGATATCCTTGTGTCCTTTCCTATTAAAACTACAGGTCTTCCTTCTTTTTTGTTAAGGACATAAGTTCCGGCTTTACCTAAGTTGAAAGCAAGTTCCGGTGTCAGTTCTAAATTTGCAATTCCTCTTACTCCATCAGTGCCAAAAAGTCTACTCATTTACATTCTCCTGTTCATTTTCTAAAATTGTAATATCCATTTTCTCAGGAATCACAGTAATATTATGCAAATAAACATCATATATTACCTGTATTTCTACAATATGATTTCCTTTTTTTAAATCGGATACATCTATAAGTAATTTGAACTTATCCTTTGTAAGCTCATCAACTATTTCCTTTCTTCCTTCAACCACAAGACCTACTGTCTCAATCCTGGTATTTACACTCTTACCCCGTGTTAAACCTTCCAAGTTAATTTCATCTACATCAAATTCAAACTCTTTTTTACTTACTGGTAGGATCGTGACCCTTGCAACAAGATTTTCAAATCCATTTGCAAGTTCTACACCCTCAGGTAGTACTATTGTTAGAGGGAAGTCTGCTTCCTTGTCTATATCACTGATATCTATAGGTTCAGCAGCTACAGATTCAATATCCTTAATAGCTTCTTCGCTCCCCTTTATTTTAATAGTCTCTAGAACTTGAACCTCTGCCCCATATCCGTCAGGCAATCCGCCTACTAGTTCGGTAATGAGCTCTACTTCTTTAAGCTTCAACAGTCTTGCAAATACATCAACTGTGTTTGCAGAAAGGTTAACATTTTCAACTTCTACACCTGCAAAATTCACAGGCACGGCATTGCCTTGTATAGTTACTCCTTCTTCAGTTAGATCAACAATATTTATAGTTACTTGAACCTGATCTACAGTTTCAACCTCTGACTTTGCTCCTGTAACTTCAATCTGCGAGGGTTTAGTAATTACACTGCCGACTTCATAACCCTCAGGAATTTCACCCCTATATATAACTTCTACAGGCTTACTCAGCGCTATCAAGTCCTCAATCGTAACCTGTATTCTTGGTGACCTGACATCAACAACCTTTAACGGATCCGGAACGCTCACCCTTACTGGAATATAGTTTTCTCCTTTGGTCCATCCGAAGAGATCGGCTTCTGCTACGATTTCTTCAGGGCTAACTTTCAAAATCTCACTTCGTTTTCCTTCAACAACCACATCTACCGAATATTTCCCATCACCTGCAATAGCAAGCTGTCTTGCTGTTAATGATTGTACATTTAATAACTGAACTGGAACATTAGTAATTGTTTCCTGAGTAGTTGGATTAACCTCTCCTATTACATATGCCCATAGAAAAAATGCCACGATAAAAGATACGATGATATTAAATGTGCGTTTGCCATCAGAAATCTCTACCTTCTTCCTATTCATCCTTGTCACCTCTCTTCCCAAATAATCTGGAAAAGAGATTCTTGCTCTTATCGTCGGCTAACTGACTCATGTATACGTTTAGAAGTGTCTTTTCAACAGTCTTTATATCTAAAAACCTTGAAAGTTTTCCATCTATGGCAATAGATATGATTCCTGTCTCTTCTGATACAATCAAAGCTATAGCATCGGAGTGTTCTGTAATTCCGATACCTGCTCTGTGTCTTGTTCCTAAATCCTTGCTCAAAGTCCTGTTTTGTGTCAATGGCAATACGCATCCTGCAGCCAGAATTCTATCACCTCGTACTATCGTTGCCCCATCATGAAGTGGTGAACCTAAATAGAAAATTGAACCGAACAGCTCTTCGGAAATTATAGCATCTATTTTAGTACCTGTTTCCACAATATCATTAAGTGAGGTTTCTCTCTCTAATATTATCAAAGCTCCTATTTTATTAACCGAAAAATAATCTACCGCTTTGATAATGGTAGAAGTAATATGCTTTGCCCTCTCTTTGTCCAGTTCGAAAAAGTGTTTCCCTATAATCTTACTGCGACCGAGGTATTCCAAAGCTCTCCTAAGCTCAGGCTGAAAAACTATGATAAGGGCAATAACACCTAGAGTCAATGTACCTTCCAATATCCAATTTAAAGTGTAAAGATCTAATACATCAGATAGAAAAGTCGCAACTACTAAGATTACTAAACCTTTTACAAGCTGCTCAGCTCTAGTTTCTTGAATAAAGCATAAAATTTTGTACACTACATAAGCAACGATTAGAACATCGATGATATCAGTGAAAACAAAACCTGATAAAAGAACTGAAATTGACTCTTTCATTTGCCATCCTCTTAGGAATTACCAACTATATAATATACCTTAATAATTGTATCTAATTCACGGAAATTATTCAATAGAAATAGAATCAATTTAATTTCAAAAGATCGGGGAGCTTCCTCCCCGATCTTATCTATATAAGTAAACTTATAGATTAGGCTCTAGTAGTCCGTATTTACCGTCATTTCGTTTATAAACCACACCTATTGAATCCGTCTCCATGTTGATGAAAATATAGAAACTATGACCCAATAACTCCATTTGCATTACCGCTTCTTCCACGTTCATAGGAAGTAAATCGAAGGTCTTTCTTCTTACGATTTCTATATCAGGCTCTGCTTCTTTAGATTCTGGCATATTAGCGAAGATAAACTCTTTATGATCCTTGTGTTTACGTTGCAGCTTTGTCTTGAAGCGCGACATCTGGGAAGCTAATTTGTCCACCACTTTGTCAACACCTGCGTAAATATCATTAGTCTCTTCTTCAGCTCTAAAAATTGTTCCCTTTGCATTAATAGTAGCTTCTATCTTTTGACGACCCTTTTCCATATTCAATGTCACGTTTGCTATGATATCTTTTGAGAAATACTTACCTAGCTTCTCGAACTTCTTTTCAATAATCTCCTTTAGATAATCGCTGGCGTTGAAGTTTTTACTGCTTATGATTACTCTCATGCTGTTTCCCCCTTTTAACGTTAAAAGTAGCTTTAATTACTTATACCCCAGAAAAGGTGTTTTTCCTCTTTTTGTTTAGAAAAATATTTATTCATTAGCATAGGCTAACCGTTCATGACTTTAAGAAAAAATGTTTAATATTGTCGAATTTTTGTACTATTTATTACAAAATTAAAAGCTGTTGATATTGTGGATAACTCTGTGTATAATTGAAAAATCAATGTTTAAGATGTGGACATTTGCTGTGTGCATATTTATTCATTATTATGCTATTTTAATATTGAATAAATCTCTATTATTGTTGCAATCTACACGTTTTTATGCTATTAATAATTATTAATAATTTTCGTCAATTTTTTAATTATAAATATTTTTCGCCATCTTTTATTAGCTGTGGATAAAAAGTGGATAAAAATAAATCAGATAATGGAATTGCCCAGCTGACCTGGTCTTTGCCCCCACACTTGCCTGTCGATTTCTGTCGTTTCCGAACTGACCGACAGGTCTTACAACTAGGCTACGCCATGATCACTGCCGCCTTGCGGTCCAGCTTACGTGGGTCCTTTCGCCCGTAGCTAGCATGAACTTTCAACCACAGACCTGGGCAATTCCATTATCTGACTTCTATGCTCCAGCTGCAAAAGTCAGCACGTATACAGAAGATGCTCCCGATTCAAGCAACACTTCCGAGCATGCGTTTACTGTGCTGCCGGTAGTAAATATGTCGTCAACTAACAGAATTGTTATATTCTTTATTATATGAGCCCTATCCTTATCTACCGAAAATGCTCCCTCTAAGTTCTTCTTCCTTTCCTCTGCTCCCAGGCTGCTCATAGGCCTTGTATCTACATTTCTCATCAAAAGGTCCAAGCTATATGGTTTATCCAGATTTCTCGCCAAAGCTCGAGCTAATAAGGCAGCTTGATTATATCCTCTCCGCCTTTCCTTTTGTTTATACATGGGAACAGCTAAAATTAAATCTGCATCTATATCTTCAGAGAGTATGCGCTCATACATCAGTTGCGCTAGTTTTTCTCCATAATAACTTTTGTCTCCATATTTAAACTGATGAACGATATCCCTTTCAACTCTGCCATATCTTACGGTAGTAAATCCTCTATTGAATTTACGATCATAGATGCTACAGTCTCTGCAGATATCCCTGTCGTAATTATATAGTGGTTTTCCACATTTGCTACAAGAGTAACTGTCAACCCACTGCAGTATTCTGACACAATGCCCGCATAAGGAATATGGCATTGTACTGTCAATAGGGCGCTCACAGTATATACAGTATATATTAGACGGAAATATTAATTCAAGCAAGGGTTTAATTATTTTTTCTAGCAATTTAAGAACTCCTTCAACTTTATTCCCAAACCAGAATATCTATCAACAATCCTGTTATTATCAATCATTTCATGCATCATTCTTTCAGATCCCACTAATATTACCGCTTCTTTCGCACGGGTAACCGCTGTATACAAAAGGTTGCGGGTTGCAAGCATGGGTGGGAACCATGTTATAGGCATAATCACAATAGGAAATTCGCTTCCTTGGCTTTTATGCACAGTAACTGCATAGGCAAGTTCCAACTCATCCAGCTGAGTAAAATCATATTTCACATACTTATTATCTTCATAAACCACAGTTATCTCATTGTATTCAGTATCAATCGCTTCAATAAATCCACAATCTCCGTTAAAAACTCCCTCTCCTTCACTGAAATCGTCAAGACGCTTCCACTTTAGCTGGTAGTTATTCTTTATCTGCATCACCTTGTCGCCTTCTCGGAATACTCGATCAGAAAAGCGCTTTTCATTTAGATTTCGGCAAGGAGGGTTAAGAATATCCTGTAGTTCACGATTTAAATTATTGCACCCTAAAGTCCCTTTTCTTATAGGGGTAAGGATCTGTATATCTTTTAATACATCATAGTTTTTAAAATAGCCGGGCAATCTTCTAACGCATAGATCCTTTATTGTTTCAAGAATTTGTTTTTCCCCGCTCCGCCTGATAAAAAAGAAATCCTTATCCTTTTCATTGAAGTCAGGATAGTCTCCTTGATTGATTTTATGGGCATTGACTACTATCAAGCTTTCCTCTGCCTGCCTGAAGATCTCCGTAAGTTTTATTGAAAATATAACTTCGCTGTCTATGATATCTCTAAACACATTCCCAGCTCCGACTGAAGGCAGCTGGTCCGCATCTCCAACCATAATTAATCTTGTGCCGGAAGCAATTGCATCCAAAAGACCTCTCATAAGTAAAATGTCTATCATCGATGCTTCATCTATAATAACAGCATCGTATTCCAACTTATTCTCCTCATTCTTCCCATAACGCATATCATCATCGTTCTCTGAAAAATAGTATTCAAGCAAACGGTGGATGGTTGAGGCCTCATATCCCGTAGTTTCTGTGATTCTTTTAGCAGCCCTTCCTGTAGGCGCTGCAATTGCAGTAGTAAAGCCACTATGGGCAAAGATGTTTATTATAGCATTTATTATTGTTGTTTTACCTGTTCCCGGGCCCCCTGTAATTATGCTAACACCATTGTTTAAAGAGGCCTTTACCGCTTCTTTTTGACTTTCTGAAAGAACTATGCCTGTCTGCCTTTCTGTCAATTCAATAAGCTCATCTACATCTGCATTGATAGGCTTTAAGGGAGAACGATCAATTTCAATCAACTTTCTACAAACTTTTTGTTCTGCCAGAAAATAGGGCATTAAATAAACTACCGCTCTTCCTTCTAAATTCTCTATATGTATGTCACCTTCAAAAGCCATCTGAACCGACATGTCATGAACTTCTACAGAGCTAATATCTAAAAGCTTTGCGGTAGTCTCACAGAATTGTTTATGAGGCACAAAGGTATGTCCATCATTGACATAGACCCATAAAGTATATATTATTCCACTTCTTATACGATTCTCATTGTGGGGATCAATTCCGAGCTTCTCTGCAATTTTATCAGCCTTTTTAAAGCCAATACCAAAGACATCTCCTACCATCTGATAGGGATTCTCCTCGATCACTTCAATGGTTCTTGAACCATAAACCTTATAAAGCTTCATTGCATATCCGGTAGAAATACCGAATTTTTGTAGATATAGAACGATCTTAGCGAATTCTTTATGTGCCTTAAATGCATCGGTAATAGACTTGGCTTTTATCTCGCCGATACCATGAACTTCAGTGAGCCTTTCAGGCTCCTCTTCAATGATTCTGAGAGTATCATCCCCAAATTTTTCAACAATAGCAAGGGCAGTTTTTTTGCCTATGCCCTTTAGGATTCCTGATGAAAGGAATCCTTTTATTCCCTCTGCAGTGCTCGGAATCTCTTCCCTATAGGATTCGAAGACAAACTGTTCTCCGTATGTCGGATGGGTTTTCCATTTGCCTATGAATGTGAATTCCCTTCCTTTGTCAACATGGGGCAGATATCCGGCTGCTGTCAATTGTTCCATAGTTTCTTCGTTCTCTATGATTTATTTACTGTATCCATCATCATTA
>JAAYHT010000133.1 GCA_012735285.1 Clostridiales bacterium
GGATTGCCAGAACTATATTACCGCCTCCATAAAAAATACAGCCCGCAACAATGTTCAAAATCGCAAAGGAAATATAACATGCCGCGGTCTTTTTATCAGTTTTTTCAAGTTTGATATTCTGAAATACATCTTTAAGAGGGGTTAAAACGGAAGAGCTCTTTCCTTGCAACTTACTTATTATCAAATCGTCAAGCCCTGTTAAGAGGCCACCTATCAGTGGAGCTAATACTATGTAAATGACAATTGCTAAAATACTGTACTGCATACTCTTCTCCTTCAATAAATGATAACCGATGTTTTGCTTTAACTTAATTATAACTCATTTCAAAATTTATTAAAATATGAAGTTTGAAAGTATGAAAAGTAGAACTACTCCCGGTATGCCTAGTATGCCAACAAATATTGCTGATATCAAATTTAAAGGTATCTGTATGTCCCAGAATGAACCGATAAAATTGATAATCAGTATCAGCAAGCCCCCTAAAACACTATTTACTACAAGTTTCAATAATATTTTAATAGGAACGAGGAAAACATAACCGATAACATATAGCACCAATATTCCAAAAGCATATGCTAATAGAATTCCGATCTCCATACTCATATCCATGCTCAACCCTCCAAAACGAAAACCCATGGTTTTGTATAAAATATGCCAAATTTGAATAGAATAGAATATAAATGTATCGAAAGGGTGTGAGAAGGTGGAGAAAAATTTTATTGGTCTCAAAGGTGTGGCAGACCGTGTATATAAACATTTTTTAAATACCCCCGAGCAACAAACCCAGAAAGAAAAGCTATACGCTTCAATCAGAGATGCAGAAATAGAATGGAAACTTGCGGAAAAACGATTTAATGAAGCTACAGACCCTGACTTAATTGACTATGCAACCTACGATATATTGGCAGCAAAATCCAGATATGAATATTTACTCAAATGCGCTAAAAGACTACGTGAACAACAAGCGCAAGCGTTGAATTATACCGATGAATAACTAATCCCCGGAATAAAAAACGGGGATTAGTCCTGTAAAACTTCTATTATCTCTTTAAACCTTTTATCTGAAATATCAAGTTTTTTCTTAAATCTTTCATCATTCATTCTTTCAACAATTATCTGGTCAGGAGAAATCTCATCGATAATTTCTTTTAATTTATTAACAGATTCGTCCGAGTCATTATAGTCTCTAATGATTGTTACTTCTAATATAAATTTCCCATTATACTGCTTGTTAAATAAGGCCATATTAGAAATATATTCTTTAAGAGTATACCCTTCAATTGGCCTTTGGAGCTTTTGAAAATCCTCTTCTGTAACTGCTTTTAGCTCTCCCATAACCTCATCGCATTTATTTGCTATTTGCATATATTCTTCTCTGCCCAATATGTAGCCGTTGGATAGGAGCCTTAAAGATACTCCCTTACACTTAATTAAATCAATAATCTCATTAATTTTACTGTTTACTAAAGCTTCACCTTTTGAGTTAATATAAACTTAATCAACCTTATCATCTTCAATCTTTGCTTCCAGTATATTTAAAGAATCCTCAATATCACCAAAAAACTGCTGGATATCAACCTTGTTCTTCGACCTGCCGATAGGACAGAATATGAATCTAAATTACAGTACTTTTCAGGAAGTACATTGACTTCTAATACCCTTTTTCCATCTTCAATATAAATGTCTTTATAACTAAAATAATTCAATTCTATACCTTTCTACCCTAATTCAATTTCTCTATTATTAATATCTAACACTTCAATTCTATTTGTACCACCCAAATTATCTTCTACTAACTTAGCTAAATCCTTTAATGCATTCTCAAATTCTGCTTGTCTAGTTTCATCTACTAACTCAATACATAAAAAGGCATTGGTCGTATCCTCAGTAAGCATTGTCCTTACAGCCTCACGCCAATTCCAGCACCTACAAATGGCACCATAATCGTCTTTATAGACAATTTCACCTTCATAGGGAGGGGAGTTCTCTTCGGATCCTAGCGGGATGAATTCCTCATTTCCAAGAGCCTTAGTTAATCTTAAATCTCCAACAAATTTATCTATATCTTCTCCGCCACAGGGTAATGCATACCTTAAGGAAATGGAGTTATATATATCAACGAGGGGATTAATAGTTCCAATAGTATTGCCTTTATCAACCCTCTTTAGCAAAGCTTCTATAGAGGACCTGGCACCCTTCTTGGTTTTGAACTTTTGAAATGCTTCTCTCCATATTTTTATAACTGGATTCTGACTAAATTCAGCATCCGGTAGATACTTCAAGGCTTCTTTTTGAGCCTCTTCAATTAACCCTTTATATCGCCCTTCATCTTTTATGAAATTATCTATACTATGGCAGATTACAACACCTATCTTTGCATTAGGAAATACTTACCAGAAATCATCCTCAACAATAAACTTTTTCATTTAATACCTCCATCTTCATACTCGATTGGTACAAAAGTATAATATCATATAATACTTATCAAGCTATTTTAAAAAAACAGAGGGACTTCTTATTAAAAACCAAAGAAGTTCCTCTATTGCTATTGATTCCAGGTTTTATTTTAATAATTTGAAATAGTTATTTCTTGATTTGCTGCATCATAATCTACTGTTGCTCCGAGGTCTCGCAGATAAATCGTAAAGGAGCAAAGACACGACCGGGTGCCAATAATTGAGGTGCACAATCCATTGTCACCACCCTATCGTTTACCAATGCTTCAGGAGAGTCAACTGTCAAAACAATCTTCTGCCAACCATCGGTAAGCACCACCTGTCTGCTTTCAGGCAGCCACTCAACCACCAGGCCCAAAGCCTCGCTTAAGAAGCGTACCGGGGCCATGGTACGACCAACTTTCACATTAAGATAAGGAGCCACATCTATGGTTCGCGTTTCATTATCTCTCATAATCGCCGGTACATCAATCCTCATCTTGAACTCATTTTTAATACCTAAGATGGCGTACAGGCTCAAATGATTCACCCTTACCACGGCAAACCAGCGGTTAGTTTCTTCGTCATATTCTATAATGGTGCGGATATTCCTCCATTCTCCCGCTACCGGATCATAGTAGTGAATAACCGGTTTTTTCCTTCCTCGATTTGAGCCGGATCATAAACAAGCTTTATTTCAATGAATCTGTCGAGACCAAAATAGCTTGTACCTTCGATGTTAATATCATATACATTGCCTATTAATCTAAGTATTAAGCTGTCAGTAAGAATATCTTTAAGTTGGTCTACCGACATTCGCACGATAGTAATAATCACATCCTCTAAAAGAACATTGGGAGGAATTATTAACAAACCTTCGCCAAAGTCTATAATCTTTCCTTTTAAGCTTTCAACATATTCGCTTATTATCGCGGGGGCTGATGCTCCGCCTCCACCTCCGCCTCCACCACTACCGCCTGTTCTTGGTGGTGGGAGGAACTCCCAGGATTCAATATCATCTTCTGTATTCGAGTATTGGGAGTTATAAGCTACTATGGCTTTGTCAGTACCTTCGCCGCCAACAAGTATATTATTACCGCTTCCTGTGTATAGTGTATCGTCTCCAGCTCCGCCATCAAGGTAATCATCTCCATCTTCACCGTAAATGGTGTCATTGCCTTCTTCGCCATAGAGTTTATCGTTGCCGGCACCACCGTAGATGGTATCGTCACCGCCGCCACCTTTTATGGTATCATCTCCAGGACCACCAACCAAAACATTGTTCAAGCCGTCGCCAATGATGGTGTCATTTCCATGCCCACCGATGACGTTTTCTATACCGCTAATCCCTTCTTTTATATGGCTAGCTATATAAGCAGCCAAGTCAACCACAATATCTGTCTGATAATCTGAATAATCTAAGGTATCCGTTCCTGATTGACCATGAATTTCACCGTCAAGCAAGGCTCCATTCTTAAATATGAAATGATCATCTGCCGCACCACCATATAGGGTTTCAATTGATTCAAAGCTTAAAAATCTGTTTTCACTCTGGTAATCCCCAGTATTATGACCGGTAATCTGCCATCTAGCATTTTTATTATAATCATTAGAAATAGCATCCGTTGCTGAGCCGCCAATAATCCTTGTTATATTAAAGAATATCCCGTCTATACTGGCCTCGCTTCCATTGAAACCAACCTGACCACCTTTCTCTTGCAGTTTGAAGTGGCGCGAGGTTGTATAATCCGAGTAGTCCAGTGTGTTATCGCCGGTTCCTCCGTCTATATTGCCTACCAATTTAGCCGTATCAGCAAACACAAAGCTATCATCTCCCGCTCCGCCGTAGAGATCATATCTTTGTTCTCCGTTGATATGGAAGGTATCGTTACGGTTACCGCCCTTGAGGATTTCGAAATTGATGAAGGTTAGAACTGTATTCGTATCCTGACACAGACAATATTCATTCCAGATATCATTGGCGTACAAAGTGAAAACCGCATCGGCATTGACTCCCGTCAATATATCATCAGTCCCATCTCTGCTTCCGATCAGGATATTGATATTATAGAAACCCTTAGTTATGCTTGCTTCTATTCCGTTGAATCCGCTCTTATTACCAAGCTCGGTAAGGGTAATATCTCTGCCAGTTGAATACTCGCTGAAATCAATCCTATCGCTACCACCCCGACCTTCAATTTTACCATTTAAGATTACTCCGTCGGCTAAATAGAAGGTATCGTTGCCAGCACCTCCGTAAAGGTCAACCGTGTAATCCGCTTTGAGATAATAATAATTATTATTCTCCTGGCTACCATAGATTTCTTTTATTATATTATTCTGATTATCCCAGGAAACAGCAAGGCTATTTTCGCCGTTCTCCACCTCGATCAGGTAATGTAACAGGGTTTCTTCCTCTAACAACTCTTCGCTGCAATCCAAGGTGATAATCAATTCTTTGGTTATCTTGGAGAGATCAATAATATTTAAGCCGCCCCCAGGATTAATACTATCATTACCCCAATTATCTTCAAAGATAAAGGTGTTGGATTCGCTCTCGTGGCCTATGAACTCGTCATCGTATGGCGAGCTGACCACATTGTGTATTCCGCTAATCATGCCCGGTACCCCGCCACCGATAGCTGTAGCCGAACGCTGCTCTTGAGATAAATCTACCTTTACACCGGTTTCATCACCTATATATTTACTGTAATCCAGAGTATTTCTACCGCCACCTCCATCGATGGATCCGGTTATATAGCCTTGACCAACTATGGCAAATATGTCATCTCCTGTTCCGCCTATAAGTATCTCTATTCCTAAGAAATCTATTATATAATCGCTCCAGCTAATCACTCCTGCATTTTGATCGTTAATTTCAAACCTTGTATTAGTATTTGACCCTATGATCGTATTATCTCCGCTATTGCTTCCTATGAGCTCGTGGATATTGGTAAACCTTGTAAGGCCGGTTGCGCTCATGGCCTCCAGATTAAAGATTACAGCTGTATCGTACTCACTGTAATCAAGAGTATTATAGCCGCCTCCTCCGTCGATTGTTCCTTCAAGGGTGCCGCTTCCTTTAAATTTGAAGACATCTTTACCGTCGCCGCCAGTAATATCCACCTTTTGGTTGTCAGAGATAATGTATTCATTATCCCCGGAGCCGGTCATTATATGGCTGATATCACTAAAGATTACTGCGTTATTGCTTTCCAAACCCCTTAGCAATATATTAAATCCGGCCCTTTGTCCATACTCATTTTCTACTGAAATAATTGTTCCGTTAGTCAGGTCAATAATCAAATTCCACTTATCGCTTAATGCACTAAAGTCCAGGGTTCCTCGGCCGGAAGCATTTATTATTTCATCAATCCCCCAGTCTTCTTCAAAGATATAGGTATTATAACCTCCTCGACCTTCTATATAATCATTACCTTTACCGCCAGTTATAACATTATCAAAATCATTACCAATAAGCTTGTCGTCATAATCCGAGCCGATAAGATTATGAATATTTTGTACCCATCCTACTTCGCCCTCTGATACTGCGCTAGCTGAACCAAGGGATAGATCAACATCGACGCCGCTTACATATTCACTGTAATCAAGGGTGTTAACTCCGCTGCCTCCATCAATGCTGCCGCTTAATGCTGCATCTCCAATGAACTTGAACCTATCATCGCC
>JAAYHT010000134.1 GCA_012735285.1 Clostridiales bacterium
CTACTGACGAGTTCTTACCACCGTCACACGCTTTGGAAGCTATAGATTCAGCTAATGAAGGCGATGTCATTGTAATAGCCCTTGATGGCAGCGATAAAGATGTTGCCGTATGGGGAGGGCTAATGACAGCCGGATCTGTTGCTAATAAGTTGGCAGGAGCCATTCTAGATGCAGGATTAAGGGATGTGACTGAAATCCGCAGGGATTTTGACTTTCAAGTCTTTTCAAGAAGTGTTTCGCCTGGCACTACACTTGGCAGATATAAAACACTGGCAAGTAATGTGCCGGTGGTGTGCGGCGGTATAGAAGTTAATCCAGGAGATCTTATAGTAGCAGATTTAGATGGAGTTGTAGTTGTTCCTAAAGAACACGTAGACGAAGTGCTTAAGATTGCAGAAGAGATAGAAGCTAAGGAAGCTGAACAGGCAAAATATATTTTAGAGACAGGTTCTCTGTTAAAAGGAATTGATAAATATAATCGTATTTAAGCTGATTACCAAGAGAGGAGCTCATTTATGGATATTGTAGCTATGGGTGAACCCTTGTTGGAGTTTAGTGAAATCACAGATTCTGACGGGCATAAAGTATATCTTCCAGGCTTTGGCGGTGATACATCAAACTTTATAATAGCTGCAGCAAGGCAAAATGCAAAGACTTCATACTTTACTCATGTTGGAACTGATGCATTCGGTGAACAATTTTTAAAGCTTTGGGAAACGGAAGGTGTAGATACATCATACGTAGTCCAAAACAAAAATGCACATACCGGGATATACTTTATCACATACACTGAAAAAGGTCATCAGTTTACCTATATGAGAAAAGGCTCTGCTGCTAGCTTGGTATCAGCAGAAGATGTACCTGAGGATTTAATCGCCGGTGCGAAACTTTTACATGTATCTGGGATTAGTCAGGCTATCAGTGAGACATCATGCGATGCCGTTTTCCATGCAATTAATATTGCTAAAAAGAATAACACTCTTGTTTCATATGATCCTAATTTAAGACTAAAATTATGGGGTCTAGATAGAGCGAAAGCAATTATTAATGCAACAGCAGCTATAGCAGATATTTTCTTGCCTAGTTTAGATGATGTAATACAGATTTCAGGCTTCTCAGAACCTGAAGATATAGTGGATTATTATCATTCGCTAGGTGCAAAAATTATTCTGCTAAAACTGGGAGCGAATGGTGTTCTTATCTCAGATGGTATTAAGAAGGAAAGAATTCCAGGTATAAAGGTAGATACTGTAGACCAGGCGGGGGCAGGTGACACATTTGACGGTGCATTTTGTGCTCAGTACCTTGAAGGGAAAACAATATTAGAAGCTGCCACATATGCAAATGCTGCAGCAGCTTTATCGACAACAGGATATGGTGCTGTATTGCCTATACCTCGAAGGGAGCAAGTAGAGTTATTTTTAAATCAAAAGATATAAGAAAATTTGAAACAATATATTAATAATTCTATCTCCTCTTATCAATATAAATGGGATCTATAATAAATGTTGGGGTAACCGAGTAATCGGAAGCTCCAACATTTTATTTTGTATAAAAAAAGTAGAGCATAGATAGAAAATC